>NZ_CP015510.2:600542-900813 GCF_001931755.2 Wolbachia endosymbiont of Folsomia candida | reverse complement strand
TTGTTAAAGTGGGTGAATTTTAACTGTCATCCTATAGCTTGTGCCACAACTGTACGAACATCCAGCAAAATGATATGGCTGGTATCATCCCAGTAATGGACACTGTGACCCAGCCTTTTCATAATGGACATTATTTTTAGCATAAAATCTGTTGCTAATTGCCTGATTTGCAAATATTTTTTATCTCGATTACACTATCAAACACTGGAATGACAACGGTTATATGATAAAAACCCTCCAGCCTCACACCGTAAAAAGCAGTGTTTTATGTGAAACTTATGTCTACATAGGACTGATTAGACAGATCAAAATCGTTCCACTCACCAAATTTCAGTGAGCCAGCCGTACCGGTAAGCTCTGTTGTAAACCAACCGCTATCCTTTTCTGTTACCTTATTATCAGTAGTTTTTATTAATTCAATAGTTGCTTCTTTGCTATTTGCTGAGAGTGTGTGAGTGGTACTACTCATGTTGATTTTTACATCTTTAATTTCGAAATGGTTTTCTGGTCCTTCAAAGTACAAATCTAAGTCTCCTGTACCTTTAGTAGTACCGCTTTTAAAAGTACCTTTATAATCATTCCCTGCAAAGACAATTGTTTTGCTTGCAGCAAGACCATTAACATGAGCTTGAAAATCAGCGCTAGCTGTTGTTGTATTATCCCCTACCTTAATACCAGTAAGCTTTTTTAATTTAATGTGTGCCATCTTTGCTCCATAAATAATTGACTTCTACCTGTTTCTAATTGAACTTGGTTAAGTTATTGTTAAAATGGATGAACTTTAATTTAGACTTAAAAATAGTATAAGATATTTATTTTCTATTAATGCGCGATTCTTCTATTTAAAGTAGAAATCACATTTGATTGTACGCGAAATAGTATGGTTTTATAGTTTAACTATATTATTTAATTAATGGAGTTAATATTATGCCTAAATATACAAAAGTAAAAAACGAAAGAAAAGTTCTCACATCACCAGTTGATATTGATAGCAGTGACACAGCTCTTTTACTAGGAAATGCAATGCCTATTGATGGTCATCATGAAGAAGCAGAAGATACTGGTATGGAGTCTGATAATCCCTTTTATGTAAACGCTGAAAGGGTGGATGCAAGAATTACGGAAGAAGGATATGTATATTCAGATACAGCTAGCAATACGAAATGGTATACAAGAGTCTATAACGCAATGATTGATTGGTTTAAATCCATTGGAGGCAGAAAATATGATTTTAACAATCCTTTATCTGACACATTTTCAGAAGAAAAAGGCGCAATAGATATAGATGTAAATATTACTGGTTTTGGTAATCCATTATATGTATTTCCACAAGAAAAACTAGATCTTCAGGATGCTAAAATTTCTGACAAATCAGAATTAACAAATAAAGAGGATAGAGCTAGCAATAAGCCATGGTATAAAAGAGCCTATAGTGCAATGATTGATTGGGCTCAGTCAGCTCGGAAAGGCATAGTTAGCGGTATGGTTGGTTTGTTGCAATCAATTAGACATAAGATTGATAAAATGATCGCTAAAATTGAAAGGTTAGATAACGTTGACAATGTTGAAGTTGATACTGATGTTAAAAAGTCAGCTTATAGTATTGACATTGATATTGAGGACTTTAGCTTAACAAAACCAAAAAGTTTGCTTGTTCAGGAAGAAGAAAGAGAAATGGCAGCAGTAAACACTACTCTTAACCCAAGTTTACCACCATATCCTCTAGCATATGCATATGAGGAGATTGCTCCTTCAGGTCATGAGGTGCTTGAAGTCCCAACTAGGATTGCATCTCCTCAGCATCAAAAGGTACAACAGTCCCAAAATATAGAACAGGACTTGATAACTTTTTAACTAATAGTAAAACCAAAAGCCACCGCAACGCGGTGGCTACCTTTTGCAATCACAATCTTTCTTCAATCCAAGCTTCTTGATAGGACTAATAGTTCTCTTCCCATATCATACACTTTGAAAGTCTATCAAATAACCATCTTAAAATCAGCTTTATTAAAATATTTACTTTCTATTAATACGCGATTCTTCTATTTAAAATAGAAATTACATCTGATTGTACGCTAAATAATATAATTTATAATTTAACTATATTATTTAATTAATGGAGTTAATATTATGCATCAATATAAAAAATTAGAAAACCTTGAAATTGATAGCAATAAAGACAATACAGCTAATAATAAGCCATGGTATAAAAGAGGTGTTTTTGGGTCAGTGATTAATTGGGCTCAATTAACTGTGATTAGTTTGTTGAAATCAATAAGACATCTTATTGATATGGCGATTGCTAAAATTGTAAGTAAAGAAAGTAACGTTGGAAATTCAAAAGATCTGCTTGTTCAGGAAAGAGAAATGGAAACAGTAACAAAGACTCTTAGCCCACGTTTACCATCGTATAAGGAAGCAATAAAAGGTGGTCCTCCAACATACGAGGAAACATTAAACGATAACCCTCCAATATACGAGGAAGCTATACATCACATGTCAAGTGCTCTAGCAGCAACTGAAATGCCAAGCATGTCATCAGAAGATCATACAAGCCAGTTGGTTGAAACACAAAATTCCCAAGCTAACTCAAATAAAGGATCTTCTAGTATTGTAGGTTTAGATACAACTTTCAAGAAAATCAGAATACCTAGAGCTAAATTACAGAGTACTGGCAAAGTTAAATCAAGTGTTGGTCGATCTGTAGCAAGAAGTGAAATGTTAGGATATAAGGCAGGAGGTAAATCATCAAGCGTCATATCAAACTCCAGTAGCGTGTCAAGTGCTAGCACAGAAAGTCTTTATCTGCCCGACATAGAAAGTGTTTGTTCGTCCGAAACAGAAAATGTTGATTTGCTCGGAAAAGGAAGTAAAACGTCAGGATATGAGACAGAAGGTAAAGCAACAAGTTTCGTATCAGATTTCAGTAACATGTCAAATGTTCTTTCACATCAAGCAGTAACTAAAATGCCAAGCATGTCATCAAAAGAGCGTGTAAGCGAATGGCTAAAAACGCAACCCAACCTAAGCGAACAATTTGCTAATCTTGCTGATTCGTTCGAAACAGAAAATGTTGATTTGCGTGGAAAAGGAAGTAAAATGTCAGGATATGAGGCAGAAGGTAAAACAGCAAGTTCTGTGTCAGATTCCACTAGCATGTCAAATGTTCTTTCACATCAAGCAGCAACTAAAATGCCAAGCATGTCATCAGAAGAGAGTACAAGCAAGTGGGTTGGAATACATAATTTCCAAGCTAACTCAAATAAAGGACCTTCTAGTGTTGCTGATTCGTCCGAAACAGCAAGTGTTATTTCATTGAAAGTAGGAAGCGTTGATTTGTGGGAAACAGAAAGTATTGGCTCGTGCGAAACAGGAAGTGTTGTTTCATTGAAAGCAGGAAGTGTTGTTTCATTGAAAGCAGGAAGTGTTGTTTCATTGAAAGCAGGAAGTGTTGGCTCATGTATATCAGGTGAGGCAGAAGGTGAAACAGCAAGTCCTGTGTCAGATTCCACTAGCATGTCAAATGCTCTTTCACATCAAGCAGTAACTGAAGTGCAAAGCATGTCATCAGAAGAGCATACAAGCCAGTTGGTTGAAACACAAAATTCTCAATCTAACTCAAATGAAGGATCTTCTAGTGTTGCTGATTTATTCGAAACAAAAAGTACTGTTTCATCGAAAGCAGGAAGTGTTGCTTCGCGGAAAGCAAGAAGTGTTTTATCAGATTCGTCAAATTATCTCTCATGCAGTGCTGATTCGTCTGAAACGGAAAGTGTTGTATCAGGTTCGTCGAATTATCTCTCATTGAGTGCTGATTCGTCTGAAACAGAAAGTGTTCTAAGTTTAACACCAGAACCAGTAGAAAAAGTCTGGCTTACCGCAAGACCATTGAGAGCCTTTGTAAATTTTGTTATGAGGCCCTTTAGAGCTACTGAAGTTGTGAAAGACAGTATCGTCAGATTGGAAGAAGGTTTAATACATCTTGATTGTAAACCTTCTCAAGAAAGAGTGACTACTCCTACACCACTATACGTGGAAGTTACTCCTAACACTCAACTAAGATCTGTAGCACCAAGTGCTGGCGCTGAACGTTTACAAAAGGCTCAAGCAGAAGGTATTCCAGGTCAACATGAACGTAGTGTTTTACAAGATGTACGGCTTTCTAGACTTCGTGATCCTGAAACTGCTAAAGAATTAATTGACACTCCTTTTATGAGACCATAAAATAAAAGCCACCGCCTTGCGGTGGCTACCTTTTACGAGTTATAGATCTCTCTTCAATCCAAGCAACTTCAATAGCTCTCTTTCAGTATCATACACTTTGAAAGTCGATCAAATAACTATCTTTAAACCAATTTTATTAAAATATTTATTTTCTATTAAAACGCGATATCATTGCTGATAATAAAGATTATATTCAATTGTACGTTGAATAGTATAGTTTATAATTTAATTATATTATTAATTAATAGGAAAGATATGAAAACAAAACCAGAACCATTTTTCAGTACAATTATAAAAAATCATCAAAAGCCAAGTCTTTTGGAAAGATTGAGTAGATTCATTGCTACGCCATTTGTTGAAATTTATAATTCTATCAAGTCACGCAATGAATGTAGACAGGAAATTCCTTCTAACTTTACTGATAACTCTACATCATCTAATTTATACCTTGGTAATCCAGAGCTTATAGATGAGTATGTAATAGACATGAAAGACAACCCACTTGATAGAGACAGAGGAAGCATTCAAACAAAGCCTCGTAGTGAGGAAAAAACAAGCAATGAATTTAAGAAAGAAGAAAAAATAGATACTCCTAGCTTAACGGTACCAGAACTAAGCAAAAGGGAAAAAAGTGGATTTTTTCAAACATTTAAGAGATTTATGACAAAATTCTTTACTGCAAGAGCTAAAGAGAGTGCAACAGTGTATCATAATGCCAAGAGTGTAAGTGCATTAGGTAATGGTGACTATGTATCTTTTACTGAAATAGATTATCCACCTCTGAGTGACCAACCTCTAAGCGCTCAACCCTTTCAAGAAAGAAGGATTGCTCCTCCAACATCACACGAGGAAGCTACTCAAGAACAACCTAATAGTTCTGTGGACGGTATGAGTACTGAACATACACAAACCACACAAGGTAAAAAGCAAGAAGAAACTTTTGTTTTTTATATATAAAGGTAAAACCAGCCACCGTAACGGGCTTTGTTGCATAGCTAGTTGGCATCAGGTAGTATATGATAAGTTCATGAGGCTACCTGAAATTTAGCCATACCTATATCAGTAAATTTATTCAGCAAATAGCACTTGAGTAGCAGTTCCTTCTCACGATTAACCTCAGATTTATTCCTAAAACTAAACCCAAATATTTGCTTTAATCGCGAAAAGAATGCTTCTATGTAGGATCTTTTTCCATATCCTACCTCCTTTTTCCATTGCTTTATTTTCTCTATTGTATCTCCATCAAACGATCTTATTAACCTAACTGCAGTATTTCTTTGGGCCATATAATCCAAATTCTGATGCTCTACTGCATCAATTTTTGGTGGTATTTTCGTTTTTATTCTAAGCTTGTAACATTGCTGATAAATCATGGCTCTGTCATATGCACCATCTGCATATAACGTTTCTATTTTACCATAATCATTTTTCATCAGCTTACTAGCTGCCCAGTGGTCAGGATAATATAGTTCAGTGTATTTTAAATCCATAACTTTTTTGCTGCTTATATCTAACATTACATGCATTTTTCTTGCTTGTTCTCTCCCTCTGTATTGTCTCACTTCATTATTTTTTTTGTTATGGCCAGCAGTAGTGTTATAGATGCCAATACCAGTGCTATCTATAGCAATTTCAATGTTTTCCATATTATTTTTATCGATCCTGTTGTCATTAATCTTAATATTCAGTTTTTTAAATCTTCTTGAGGCCTGTGAATAGCTGATGACTTGTAGGCTTTTTCCTATTTGCTCGAGGTATCCTTTTATAAATCCTACCGTTTGCCTCAGGCCAATCCTAAATAGATAAGTTATTATATGAACTAAAATCACAACTTTATCGCTGTAAATGTTGTTTCCACCTGCTACTTTTGGTCTATTTTCGTGCCAATTTTCAATGGCGTCGTTAATGTAATGAAAAATATTTCCCCTTTCTTCGAGAAATTTGTTATATAGCTAACTAAAATAAGCTTTCCCTAGACTGGATTTTATGATAATAAAGGCATGTTGAATAAAAAGCAGAGGTTAAAAATGCCAAAACCATACAGCGAAGATTTACGTGAACGTGTTTTAAAAGTGGTAGATGAGAAAAAAATGAGCATGAAAGCTGTGAGTGAGATGTTCAGTATTGACAGAAAAACACTGTATTGGTGGAGAAAAAGAAGGGAAGAAACTGGAAGCGTAAAGCCAGCCTATGGCTACCAAACAGGTCATAGGAGCAAGATTAAAGACATGGGCAGTTTTTTTAAATTTCTGGAAGATAATCAAGATGTTACGACTGATAAAGTAATTGAAAAATTTGGGAATATGTGCAAAGAGACAGCATACAATTATCTAAAAAAAGCTGGCTATACATATAAAAAAAACCTTTCTTTATCAAGAGAGAGATGAAGGAAAACGTAAAGAATTCAAAGAAAAAGTAGCTAAAATAAACAAAGAAAACCTGGTATTTATAGATGAATCTGGAATTGATGACAACGAATTTTACGCATATGGATGGGCTCCGAAAGGGAAGAGATTGTTTGCTGAAAAACCTGCATTTAAGAAGAAAAGGATCAGTATTATTGGAGCTTTAAATCAGGGAAAAGTTGGTGCACCATGTGCATTTGAGGGATATTGCAACAGTGAACTTTTTGAGGCTTATGTTGAAAATATACTAATTCCTGAATTGAAAATTGGACAGACAGTCATCCTTGATAATGCAAGCTTCCATAAGTCCGTAAAAATTAGAAAACTGATTGAGAATGTAGGGTGTAACGTATTGTTTTTACCGCCATATTCACCGGATTTGAATCCTTACTTTTACCCATAACTTTGAGAAGTTATTATGTGAAGCATAACCATGCTCTCTCTAAGATTTTCATAGCCTCGCCATAGAGTCATACTTCCTGGTAAATTATCACCTTTTCTATTCATAAACCCACCTAATTTTCCTAACCAAATAATAGCTTGTTTTATGTTTGGAGGTTCTTCGGGCAATGTGGCCACTTGATGCTCACGTATGTAAAGAGCTTTCCACTCTTCATTGCTTAGAACCTTAGTGCAAGCCTCCATAGGATGCGATAAAGCCACTTTTGTTAAATATAAAATTTTAAATGTAATAATGCTCTTTATAGCAATTAATTTCTGTAGCCTTTCCTTTGTAGTTAAACGAGAGCTTTCTATTTTACATCCTGATTTTAAAATTCTAAAGTATTCTTCAATTTTCCATCGTAGCTTATACCAATTTATCCTTTCTATGGCATCTAAAGTGCTATTAACTGGTACATTAGTTAACAAAGTCCAATCGATAGCTTCAACTCCTTTAGGAGGATCCATTTCCTTTGCGCTTACCACATATACAGCGACTTTATCACTTATTTTATGTGCTGTATCTTTTGACCCATAAATGTAAGGCGCTCTGATAGGTATATAGCCTTTCATATATTTTACTTCAATATTTGCTTTTCTTGACTTCTGGTGCCCGTTTTTAGCAACTTCCAAGACGATTTTCTCTTTTACCGGAAGTTGAGCTATGCGTGTTTGCAAATCTGTTTTTCCCTCTTCAGTACAGATAAATTTTCTATTAGCTCGGTTACGGATTACATAAAAACTACCCAATGATTCAGCTATCCATAAAAATTTGAAGATATCTGCTTCCCTATCACCAAGAGTGACAAGTTGTACATCTTTGGAAACGTTATTTATGGTTTCTTTTAGTGCTGCTATCCACTTATAACTTTCTTTCTCCTCTATAGAAGTACGGTATTTCCTATTTGCTTTTTCTTTTGCTGTTTCTTCTTTTCTAGCGGGACGCGCCCAGCACTGTTGAGAAGATAAACCTAAAGGTAATCCTTCTTTACTGACCATTAAGGCACTATGCAGCAGCAAACCCTTTTTATGCTTTGTATAAGCTTTAGAAATACTGCCTAGCCCTTTGGTATTTATATGAGAGTCAAAATCCAAATAACTAGTATCTTGGATTGAAAATATAAGCTTATTTCCTTTTATCCTTTCCGCTGTTTCTTTATGATGAGAAGAATAAATTTTCTCGGCCTCAAGCTTTTCATTACTAAACAACCTGTACGCGCCCTTAGCTTCTTTCCATCCACCACAACTTTGATTAATTGATCCAGATGCCTTACGCTCTATAAGATAACTTGTTGTAATAAGCCTCTTATTAAGCCTTATATCTCCCAGATTAACATGTCTCAACTCTCTTTCTAGCCATTTGTCCCCTAAGCTATCAGTATATTGCGTATTTGTATTTACTCCGTACATTTTTAAACCCTTTATCAAATATATGAATTTGCTATTTTACTAGCTTTTTTATATTTGTGGGTAAAAGTAAGATTTGAATCCAATTGAGCATTTTTGGTTTGCAATTAAACATGCTGTGAGAAAAATACTGCCAATTTTCTGGCCAGATGTTAACGCTGCTATTGATTTTATTTTTCAAAAATCGGGGAAAGCTTATCTGTGTTAGCTATATTCGTTTTGGTTACTGACTTTCATTTTGACTGGCATCTTTTTCCTTTGTCGGTTAAATGCCTGTTTTATAATGAATTTAGTCAGTAACTTCCAGCTTTTTTCTCCCTAGCTATGCAACAAAGCCTGTCACGCACTGGAATGACACCAAAGGTTGATGTTTTTAGTTTGCTTTCTCGCCAAATTAGAAGTTCATACAGTTGTGTGCGTGACACTGGGATGACACTATTTTCTTGCGCTTTTGCCTTAAAGTTGGAATGTTCGTACAGTTGTGAATTTATTCACGGCCGGAGTTTACTTCATTTTCCTGGCTTTTCTCTAGCACAACCTTAATATGGCGTTTTTTACCAGCGGATAATTTTATAAACGACTGATCTACAAAACTCTCATGGTTTATGACATAATCAACTGTGTTTATAATATTATTGTTAATTTTACACCCATTGCCTTCTATTAAACGCTTTGCAGAACTTTTTGATGACTCCAATTCCGTTATCTTCAGTAAGTCTATTAGCAACAGACCATTTACAACATATTCTTTTTTTAAAACGTAGCTTGGTAATAGAGAATTGTCTTCACCTTCAAAAGCAGAAATTGCGGCAAACCTTGCATGTTCAGCTTCTTTATCACCATGACATATTTTTGTAACCTCTGTTGCCAAAATCTTTTTTGCCTCATTTATTTCTTGATCTTTTAAGGACTCTAATTTTTTGATCTCATCAATTGGCAGATCAGTGAATAATCTCAAGAAACGCCCTACATCTTGATCATCAACATTGCGAAAATATTGCCAATAATCGTATGGCTTTAACATCTCACCACTTAGCCAGATTGCTCCACTTTCAGTTTTGCCCATTTTTTTTCCTTGGGAATTAAGCAAAAGAGGTGTCGTAAGACCAAATAATTCAGGTAAATTCAACTTTTTTCCAAGCTCAATTCCATTTACTATATTTCCCCATTGGTCTGATCCACCTATCTGTAAACAACAACCATACTTTTTGTTCAGTTCAGCAAAATCATAAGCCTGCAATAGCATATAATTAAATTCCAGAAAGCTTAGGTTTTGTTCTCTATCCAGTCTAGTTTTCACACTATCAAAACTGAGCATACGATTTACAGAGAAATGCGCTCCTATATCACGTAAAAAATCTATATATTTTATATTATCTAGCCAATCTGCGTTATTTACTACAACCGAATCTGCATTTCCATTACCAAAAGATATCATTTTTTCCAATGTCTTCTTTATACCAAATACATTTTGATTGATATCTTGAATAGACAAGACGCTTCTTGCTTTATCTTTTCCAGATGGGTCACCAATTCTCGTTGTTCCACCTCCAAGCAAAACTATCGGTTTATAACCAAATTTTTGCAGATGACGGAGCATCATTATCTGAATTAGGCTACCAATATGAAGACTTTTTGCCGTGCAATCAAAGCCAATATACGCAATTATATGGTTATTTTGGAATAATAACTGATCTAATCTTTCAATATTTGTACACTGGTATAGGTACCCTCTCTCTTGAATAAAATTTAAAAATTCAGATTTATATTTCATTTCGTTTAAAACCCTCCCTCTCTAAGGTTCTCATCCCAGTAACCATTATCCTGTTATCTCAGTAACAATAATTCTGTCATCCCAGTGCGTGACACTGGGATCCATCTTATTTTATCTTTCATTATGGACATTATATGTTCTAGAACACATTGTACACCACCTGATTTGCAAACATTTTTATACTTAGATCCCAGTGTCACGCACTGGGATGACATGGAAAAAAAACACTGGGACAACATGTGGAAAAAACACTGGGATGACAAAGAAATGGAAAGTTTTATTAATAACTTCAAATCTTTCTGTAGCGATGCAACAAAGCCGAATGACACCTGTTGCGTTTCCAGATTACAATGTTCGTACAGTTGTGCGTCATGCATTTGAATAACGCCAATTGGTTTTTTATTAATACAATATAATAGATCTAGTTCCACAGTTCTTCTATTTTATAATATTCCCTTACTTCTGGCCTAAATATATGAACCATTATGCCTTTGAAGTTCAACACTACCCAATTACCTTCATCCATACCCTCTACATCTATCTTATCATATCGTTTAAGACTTTTTATTATATGTTCAGCTAAAGCTTTTACATGACGGCTTGAATCACCAGACGCAATAATCATATACTTCGCAATCACGGTCTTATTTCGTACATCAAAAGTAACTATGTCACGGCCTTTATTTTGGTCTATTATATTTTCAATTGTGCTTTTCATTGATTCGATATTGCTTGATACATCAGTCATCATTTAGAGATTATATGGTTTATTTATTAATTATACACTCAAAATTTCTAAATATGAACTATTTTTGATATTAGGCACATCGCGCTAAATTTCTTCCTGGACTCAATTGTACAAGTTTTGTTCCGGTTAAGCTCTTGGAGAAACCACTTTCTCTGTATTTTTCTTGGTCAAACTTTCCATTGATTTTATCACTTGCTGGACTCAATGGTACAAGTTTTATTTTAGCTAAGTTCTTGGAGAAATCACTTTCTCTGTATTTTTTTAGATCAAACTTTCCATTGAGCTTATTACTTATCAGGTAATCATGTGCTGCATTAATAAACTGGGATTTCATTTCCCTATAGTTAATATACTCTGTTGTACCATTATTATCCCATTCACAACCTAAATGTTCTTCATCGTCAATGTGAATATTTTTTTCATTTCTGCAATTTTTAATATTAGGATTATGCTGAAGCTTTACATTTAGTCTGTAAGTCTTATCAAAAATAATTTGATCGTTAAGTTTACCAGTAAGTTGTGCTGGCTCTGTAATTACAGGATCACCTTCCCTGCCAACAATTAAAACAGGACTCTTTATATTTTTTATAGTTTCTTCTGAATTAAGTTCTAATCCAAAAAATTTACGCAAAATATGTAGAGATTTGACAGCTAGCCATTTCTCAAAAGTATTTGCTACGTCATTAAGAGAGCTATAAGAATTACTATGAATTAATGTTAAATAAATTCCTTGTGCTTCAAACCTCTTTAAAACTTCCGTTGCTACACCTCCTCCCATAGAGTTAGTGTCTAGCACTATATTATTTGGACTTACACCGTCCAGAAGACGCTGATTTACCATGGCCATTCCGGCTTGAACTAATTTTTCACCATTTGTAAGAAATTTAAATAGTGCTGGAATCTTTTTTCTGTCCAAAAAGAATTGAAGAATTTCTTCTATATCCTTGTTTTTTTGTGATTCTTGGTCAATGGTTCCTTCATTTGTTGCTTGTTTTTCACCTACAAGCAGCTTTTTATATTTTTTTACTAGTTCATGATCTAAATCTTTCAGATGACTTTCAATCACGTTGGCAGCAAATTTTTCCTTAATGAAGTTAAAAGATATCCATATCAAGCACACGGTAAAAAGTACACACGCTATAATTGATAGCATTACTGATGCAGTAGCTACGCTGGCAATCACCTCTTTAGGTTTTTGATTGCTATACGATAAGTATAATAACACATAAGAAGCAGCAGATAATATTGCAGCACATAACCACAATGAAATTGCTGCTCTAGTAAATCTCTTCTCTCTATTGCTCAATTCTTCCTGGAAATGTTCTGGATTAATAATTTCAGAAAAATAAGGATAGTCAAAATAATACTCAACCACATTAAGTTTACCTACTTTTAGTGGTGTAGCTTTTCCAGGTACATTCACTTTAATACAACCAAGTATTCCAAAAAACTCAACTACATGTTTCGTATTCTTTCTTGATCTTGGGTGACCATTGATATGATAAATTACCTTCATTTTGCTATCAATATGTTTAATATATATTAACAAAAATTCACAATAAAATCAAGAATAAATTTGAAATATTAGTGCTAATCATTACTAAATTAGTATAATTAAGAATATATATTAAGCTGAATGGCAAAATGCACAACCCAAAAGGCAATGAAAGACTCATGAATATTGGCTGCGTTGTAAATTCACATGAAATTTGCTTTGGATAAGAGGTAATACGCTTAAATATCTACCAGTTCGTGTGTGTAACTACTTAACCATAATTAACTGAATTTAAACCCCAGTCATTTCCAATTTTTACTTCCACTTCAAGTGGGATAGAAATTTCTACCACATTTTCCATTACATTTTTCATTAGCTCTACTGTTTCTTGCACCCTCCCCTCCTCTACTTCAACCAACAATTCATCATGCACCTGTAATATTATTTTTCCTGCTTTTAGTCGGTCAAAAAGCTGAATCATTGCGCGTTTTATAATATCCGCAGCAGTTCCCTGCAGTGGCGCATTAATTGCCGCTCTCTCTGCAAATTGCCTTATATAAGAAATTGTATTGTGTATATCTTTTACAAAACACCTTCTACCAAACAAAGTTTCTACATAACCATTTGACCTGGCAATTGCTATTATCTCTTCCATATAGGTCTTTATTTCTGGGTAGCAGGAAAAATAATAATTAATATATTCAGCAGCTTCTGCAATGGTGATGCCAAGCTGCTTTGCAAGACCAAACGGACTAATACCATATATGATTCCAAAATTGATAGATTTTGCTTTTCTTCTTAGCTGCTCATTTACATTTGCACCTTCTTGCACTCCAAAAACTTGCCTTGCAGTAATATCGTGAATATCTTGCCCATTTGCAAAAGCTTCTTTAAATGCTGAAACATTTGCCACATGCGCCAAGAGTCTCAATTCTATTTGTGAATAATCAGCAGAAATTATCTTATGCCCTTTTGGTGCAATAAACGCCTGTCTGATAAGATTCCCTTCTTTGCTTCTGATTGGAATATTCTGTAAATTAGGATTGCTGGAGCTCAGCCTACCAGTTGCAGTTACAGTTGTTGAGAAATGTGTATGTATCCTGCCATCTTGAAGATCAACTTGCTTTATTAGCGCATCAGTGTATGTACCCTTTAATTTACTCAAATGCCTCCAATGTAAAATTTTACTTGCGATTTCCACTCCTTCTGTTTCAAGCTCTTCTAATACTTCAGAGTTTGTGCTATAAGCACCTGATTTTTTTGATTTTTTCTTTTTATTTAACTCCATCTTATTAAATAAAACGTCACTCAATTGTTTTGGTGAAGCGATGTTAAAATTTTCCCCTGCTAAGTTATGTATCTCATTCTCAAGCACAGCAATTATCTGCTGAAACCTATCCGACATCTCCTGCAATTTTTCAATATTGAGCAATATTCCATTTTTTTCCATATCAAAGATCACTTTCATGAGTGGCTTATCAAAGCGTTCGTAGATTGTGAACAATTTTTCATGAAATAATCTTTGTTCTAATCTTTTATGAAGAGCAATTAAAGTTTTTGCTGAGAAATTTTCTACATTTCCGCTTAAATTATGTGCAACTATGTTTGGAATGCTGTGATCATGTTTTCCTGTGTCTAAGCTATATGACATTATCATCAAATCATCCCATGATGTCATGCGATTGTCAGCTACTTGGATCACAGAAATTATTCGTTTTATATCATGAACTATTTTTAGTATTCCATTTGAAAATAAAGTTGAGTTAATTGTAATTAGTGCGTCTTGTATATTAGCTTGCTCTATATAGAAAACATTACTTTCGCTATAAGATAAGGAAATCTTACTTAATGTATTACTTTCAAAGTGACAATAAATTGCGATTTTACCTTCATATCTACAATGCTCCAAAAATTTCTCTAGTACCTCACTACTATATTCTGTTTTTTCTTCTGCGCTTGATACGTTATAGGAAAAAAGTTTTTCTACTTTTCCTATCAAAGAATTAAATTCATATTTCTTTAGAAAGGATAATAATTTCTCCATATTCGGAGTGTGAACTTTATATTCTTCAATATCATGCTGAAAATCTACTTTTTCACACAGCGATACAAGCTCTCTTGAAATTAACGCTTTTTCCCTATGTTCAGTGAGAATATTTCGTATTCTGGTTTGCGCTATTTTATCTACGTTTTTTAAGATGTCATCCAGTGAGCCAAATTCATCCAATAACTTAGCTGCAGTTTTTGGCCCTATTCCTGGTACCCCTGGAATGTTATCAGATGCATCTCCGGTTAAAGAAAGTAAATCAAGCAGTTTACTTGAGTTTACACCAAATTTTTCTACCACACGTTTTTCGTCTATGTATATATTTTTTATAGGATCAAATATTAAAACATTGTGATTTAAAAGCTGAAATAAATCTTTATCTGATGAAACAACCACCACTTTAAAATCTTGGGTGTTGCCATATTTTGCAGCTAGTGTTGCAATGATATCATCTGCTTCATAGCCTTCAACTTCTTCATAGCTCATATTAAAAGCTTCCACTGCTTCTCTTAGTATTGCAAACTGTGGAGTTAAATCTTCAGGAGGACTAACTCTATTTGCTTTGTATTCAGAGTACAAATCATGCCTAAAATTTTTCTTACCAGAATCAAATGCGATGATTAGATAATCCGAATGAGCTATATACTTCAGAACCATGTTCAAAAAGCCATATACACCACCTATCGGCACACCAGTTGTGGTAATTAAGTGAGGCAACACATAATAAGCTCTGAAAAGAAAACCATAGCCATCAATGATCGTGAAAGTTTTTTCTTTCATTTTAGATATTTCTATATGGTTTGATCGTCCATTATTTAACCATAAAAATCAAGTTCTTGTTTTTGCTCATCAATTTGTTATATATTGCGCTGGTTAATAAAATAATATATTTACTTTAAATTCAAAGTATATTATTTAAGTAGAGTATAAAATTTTATTAAATTACTAAAAATAATATTAATATATGGTTAGTAATTGTTGCTTAAAATGCAGTTATATTAATAAATTAAGGAATTAAAATGCCCTCAAGTAAACAACAGTTTAAAGAATATAAAAATAGACTTTTAAAGATATTACATAATATGCAAACGCAAAATGAATTGCATTCAGGACCAGCACTTGATTTGCACAATGATTTAGCTGAACTACGTTCTATTGGTATAAAAACTGATATACCTAACTTACCACCCCTAAATTTAGACAGTATATATAGGCAGAATTCTCGCTGTAAAGTAGGTTCTAAGGAATTTAAGCTTACAATCATTCTCATTAGTGAAACAATAAAAAACATTGATACGCAGATAAATAATATGCAATTTGCTAGCATTAGAAGAAGTGGTAAAAATGTGTTACAACAATCACAGTCAAGAGAAGAAGGTCCTATAAGTTTTAATGAACATATTGATGCTCTACAAAAAAAGCAAAATGATGTACAGCAAAAGCTTGTCGATCTTAAAAATCAGAAGAGGTTTATGAGTAGCAAAGATTATGAAAACCAAAAAAGTAGATTGAAAAGTCAACTTAGAGATATAATAAAAGAAAAATGGTCATCTTTTATTGCAAAGAATATAGAAAACGTAAAAGAAAAGTAGTATTAAAAGTTTATTAGATTCCCCTAACAGACATTTAGATCAACACAGTGAAAGTAAAGATATCATAGAAAAGTTAAAAATAGATACAAAGGAAAATAAAGACCTACTGAAAAACGTACTTCAGGAAATGAAGCATGACCTTAGCCCACCCAAGCCAATATTGACACAATTATTAGAGCTTTTCTTACCAAAGAATCATACACGTTAACATTTCAACCTGTAGCGAGGCTACTGCAGGTTTTTTCAAATGTAAACCATAACGTATTTATTATATTGAGATAGCAAGCACAGATAAGCTTTCCCCGATTTTTGAAAAATACAATCAATAGCAGAATTAATATCTGGACAAAAAATTGGCAGTATTTTTCTTACAGCATGTTTAATTGGATTCAAATCCGGTAAATGTGGCAGCAGTATAAATCTTAATTATTTTAATTTGCATTACTTTAATTTTTATGATATAATTTATATATTAATTTAATATATAAATACAATTATGACCAATGAAGATCTTAAAGGTAAGCTTAATCAAGCTTTAGATAAGCTTGGGTATGTTCAAGATATTAGTGATTTAGAGCAAAATCCTAGGCTTCAAAAATTTATAAATACCCTTAAAAATATTCAGGACCTTAGGCAATTACAAGAAGCAACAAATATTGTTCTAGATTTTCTTGATAGTGGTTTACATTTAGATCCATTGTATAGTCCAAAAATTTTAGAGGTTATATTAAATCATGGGCTGGATGTAAATAGCTATCCAAAAAAACTAAATTGGATAGGTAATTTTCATATGCGCAGAGGAACGCTTTTTGGACATAATACTACATTCATTAAAAAAGACAAAAAGAATGTAGTTAAAAGAAACATAGGCTATGATGTAGCTCACACTCTTACTGTTTCAATTGCAAGAATAATGCTACAAAATCCTAATTTATTGGCAAAGCAAGAATATTGGCGTGATGGCACAAAGAATTTACTGTACAGTGCTATTGAGACAATATTTGTCAATTTGAATTCACAGGGTGAATACTGCAGTTATGATGAACCATGTGCGCAAAGAGAAAGCTTTAAACATTATCTTTCGCTATTACTTACATTGATGGTATTAGTAAGTCCAAAATCGTTGGATCAAAAGTGCTATGATAGAGTTAGTATACATGCTAATCATTTAGAGCGAGAAAAGACACCAATTATGGTTTTTTCTGCTTATCTTCTTTCAAACGGTGGTAATCATCCACACATGCAAGAGCTTTATGATAACTTTAAACAGATTATAAAACTTACTCAAGACGATAATCATGTTTTAAGTCAAAAGATAAAGGAGCTGATTAATTATGTAAGCTCTATAAAACCAAATTCAAAGATAGATGATAGTAAACTACAATCTATAGTTAGTGAAATTGAAGATCAAATTAAAACACAAGGGAATAGTCCAGCTAAAAAATGCATTGTTGATGTTGGCAATTTACTCATAGAAAATTTACCTACTATATTGCTAGATAGGTATATTAGTAATTTACGTTCTCCAGATTATCAAGATGCGTTAAAAAGAGAGTTACTTACTATATACCAGAACAATGGTCAAAACGGTAAAGATGTAACAGGAAGTATTCCTGATGAAGAAAAAAATAAAATAAGTTTGATATTAGAAAAAGAAATCTTTAGGACTATTGAATTACTAAGTAAAAAATCAACTGATATTAATGATGTAGTAAATCATATTAAAGATTCTTCAGCTCAAAGATTAATAGAGAAGCATGAAGAAGACTTGCTTAAGCTTGAAGAAGACTTCCTTAAGTTTAAAGAATTTTTGGATGATAATCCAGCTCCGCATGAGCCAATACTAAAGGAACGCTTGCATAGAAAAGCACAAGGAAAAGCTTTGATGGATATCGGTGCTTTCTTCGAACGACATGAAGAAGAGTATTTAAGTAAACTTGAAAGTGAAAAAGCACAAGAAGCGGGTCTAGCTCGCATCATTGAAAGTGAAAAAGCACTAAAAGCAGTTTTAGCTGATATGAAAGCTCGCACCAGTATAATAGAAATGATAGCAATAACAATCGGAATTGCTTTCGTTAGTATTATGATAGGACTTGCCTTTGAATCTTTTATAGCTGCAATTGCCGTAGCAGCTTTTTTAACTATAGCTGCTTATTGTGTTGATCGCTATCAAAATCCTAAAGTTGACTCGCAACTTACTTCACCACAGACAGAGGAAAATACTCTTGAGTTAGCTGTTTAGTAGTCATGATTGATATGGATTAGTCTAATTCTGTATGCATCTCAGCTTTTCTACTTAAGGCTCTCAATATTAAGTCTAATTCATTAAGATTATTATACTGTATAATAACTTTGCCCTTAGAATTATTGTCACTAATTTTAATATTTAAGCCAAGTTGAGAAGATATTTCTCTTTCTATGACTGCTATATCTTGATCTTTAGTATGTTGTTGGCTTTTTTGGTTATTATTTCCATGCAAATCTTTTATCAATTTTTCGGTTTGTCTAACGCTTAAGCCCTGGGAAACTATTGTTTCAGCAATATCTTCTGAATTTTCAATGTTAATCAATGCTCTTGCATGTCCCATAGACAACTTTTTTTCATTTATCATCGCCTTCACACCACCAGAAAGTGATAACATTCTAATCATATTAGTTATATGGCTGCGGCTTTTACCTAAGGCTGAAGCTAATTCTTCATGAGTATAGGAGAATTCATCTATCAGCCTCTTATACGCCTCACCTTCTTCTATCGGATTAATATCTTGTCTCTGTATGTTTTCAATAATGGCTATTTCGAGACACGCCTTATCACTTAAATCTTTTATAATAACTGGCACACTGTTTAGGTTTGCAATTTTACTTGCTCGCCAACGGCGTTCCCCTGCTATTATTTCATAGCCATCTTCATTTGAATCTTTGCGTACCACAATGGGCTGTATAATGCCGCTTTTCTCTATTGAAATTGCAAGTTCTTTTAATGACTCTTCGTCAAAATATTTTCTTGGCTGAAATTTACTTGAATGGAGTAACGAGATAGGCAAGTGCTCCTGTTGATCTTCTTTATTATCATAATTATCACCTATAAGACCAGCAAGACCCATTCCGAGTCGTCTATCATCCCTCATGCCACACCCTCATTTACTAATTTCTTTTCTTTACAGATGCTTGTGTGCTTTCTTAAAATTTCCTTTGCCAAGTTTATATATGCTTGTGCACCTGGACATTTAAAATCATATACAATTGCAGGCTTACCGTGAGAAGGTGCTTCTGATAACCTTACGTTGCGTGGAATAATAGTCTCATAAAGTGGAATAATAGTTTTATATACTTTATCATTTAAATACTGACAAATATCATTCTTAATCTGCTCACTGAGCTTGTTACGTCTGTCATACATGGTGAGCACTATCCCCTCTATTTTTAAAGAAGGATTAAGGTTGCTTTTTTTTATCAGCTCCACAGTTTTAACTAAATGACTTAATCCCTCCAAAGCAAAAAATTCGCACTGAAGTGGAACAATAATAGAATCAGCGGCAGTGAGAGCGTTTATGGTCAAGAGCCCAAGTGATGGAGGGCAATCGATTATTATATACTCGTAATTACCACGTATTTTTTCTAATGCTTCCTTTAGCACAAACTTTCCATGCTTAAGTTGCGATAATTCAATTTCTGCAGCCGATAAATCAACCACTGACGAAATAAGCGATAAATTTGGAATTTCCTTTATATTGAAAATCGCAGATTCTATAGGCCTATTTCTGCTGCTTAGCAATATTTTATATATGTTTTTTTCTTCTCTGCTCTTATAAGAAATTCCAAGCCCAGTACTAGCGTTTCCTTGTGGATCGAGATCTACCAATAAAGTATTTTTTCCCACAGCAGCAAAAGCTGTTGACAAGTTTATACTAGTTGTGGTTTTGCCTACTCCACCCTTTTGATTGACTATTGCAAGAATCTTACTCACGCCTTTTTCTTATGTGCGAAATATTCTATTGTATATGCGCAAGGAAACTTTTGCATTAGAAAATTTTTGGATTGCAAATCATAGATACTACTAACATCAAAAATGAATGTATATAAAAAACTAGAAGATAGTTATTAATCCTTAAGTAACCCTACCTTATAGTTAGGATAAATTAGAGAGACGTTAAGGTTCCTCTTGATTTTAGCATTACTTACTTTTTTTGACCCTAAGTAAAAGCTCTGTGCGTCATCTGGTAAAGAGGTAACCTCAATTTCCTCTGGTGGATTAATATTTAAAAGTTTAGCTCCATATGCTACAACTTCAGATTGTGTTGCAGGTAAATCATCTGCGCAATTATATATTTCACCTGGTTTAATATTTTGCATAGAAGAAAATAGAATGCTTGATATATCTTCAACGTGAATACGAGAAAAAAAATGCCCTTCTTTTTTCACATTTCTTGCTTTACCCAACTGTAAGTCAATTAATACATTTCTGCCAGGACCATATATTCCAGCCAAACGAAAAATATGCACAGGCAGCCCGCTATCTAGCCACTTTTTTTCATGCTTAAGGCGATCCTTTCCCCTCCTTTCTATAGGTTTTGTTTCAGATTCCTCGGTAACCCAATTGCCAGAATGATCACCGTAGACACTAGTTGCAGATAAATAACCGAGCCATTTAATATTTTGGAGGTAGCTGCCATACCTTTCTATAACATCATCACCGTTTGGTGGAATGGAAATTAAAGCGTGAGTTACACTTTTGAATATGTCCTTGTCAATTTCATTATAATTAAATATTTTGATATTTTTTTCTGAAGAATTGATACTTGAAGTGCCACTTATCGTCCATCCTAAACTCAGTAATTTTTTTGATAAAAATTTAGCTACGTAGCCATAACCAAAGCAAAACAAATTCATATAGCTAATCCTTTTCTGTCATCCTATAACTTGATCCACAACTGCACGAATGTTGGAACTTTGAAGACAAAAGTACAAAAAACGGTGTTATGCCTGTGTTCGTTTCTTGTCATCCAAGTAACCAATCCCCTGTCATCCAAGTAGCCAACCCCTGTCATCCCAGCAGCCCTAAGGGTGTCATTCCAGTGCCCAGACACTGGAATCCAATTTTTTCATAATGGACATTATTTTTAGCATGGAATATGCTATTTTTATGGACATCAAATCTATATACTTGTTTATTAGCAATTATTAAGGGCTGGATCCCAGTGTCACGCACTGGGATGACAGGAAAAAAGAGCACTGGGATGACAAGAAGAGTGCTACTGGATAACAAATAACATACAATGACAAACAGTGGACTCGGGTGACAAATATGAGTGATGAAATCCAATCCCAATTGATTGTTAAGCATAAATCTATTTTCATTACATCTCAAGCTATAGAAATCAACTTACAAAATTCTTCTTGATAAACTCTACACCTAATTTTATTCCTTCATCATTAATAATATGCCCTAATGAATGAATAGTATGCCCTTCAACGTTTACTCCATTTTCCTTTAAAGCTTTAACTGCTAAACCAAGAGATGAAAAAGGTACCACATCATCAGCATCACCATGAATGAGGCACATATTAGGTTTTGATTTAATCTCTGGTGCTACTTTTGAAGGTGAAAGAAATCTACCAGAATATCCAACAACTGACGCACAAGGTTGCATGCGGGTTAGAGCTGTGTGTATTGCAAGCATTGCCCCTTGAGAAAATCCAACCAGTGCAAGCTGCGTATCGCTTAAATTCATTTCCTTCAATTTTACATCGATAAAATTGTTTACAATTGATGCAGCATTTTTCACTCCATTATGCAGTGCTTCTTCACTACGATCTTCCAAACTGAACCATTCATAACCATCGCCCATTTCTCTTTCAAATGGAGCATTAGGAGCTACGAAATGTGAATCAGGCAAAAACTTGCTCATAACTTTAGCAAGGTGAATGAAGTTATCTCCACTTGAGCCCCAACCGTGTAAAAACACAACCAAGTTCTTCTTGTTTTTACCTTCCCAAATTTCTGGGCCTTTAATTTCAATCATTCTATTTTTCTATTTATTCATATGCTTTTAATCTAGCACTAACTTTCAGGTTTGTAAAAACTATAAATCAATACACACCTTATGGAATGGCAGAAACACATGCCCAAAAAAGGATTTACTCATAATTAAAGCTTCCAAGTTAGAAACAATTTGTAAAAACGTTGAAAGTGTGAGTTATGAGTGGTGATAATAAATATATCCTAACACTACACTACGATCTTAGTCATGGTCTATCCAATTACAATGACTGCCATCAGGTTAGTAGAGATGTAAGCAGAGGTGCTAATACATATAATTTCATTACGTTATGTGATGAAGCATTTGCTGGCCATTATAAACCCTATTTGACAGATAATACTTCATCACTATATGGTTCGCTCACTGCTAATGGATGTTATAGTTTTGAACAAAAAACAGGACAAACAAAAGGAACATTTTCCTTTTTTATTATTTACCCTGATAAGTTAATGCCAAACGGTGGAGGATCTGGAGAAATAATAAAATTTGCAACTGGAATTATTACAAATATTGATAATGACATGTTATACCTCAAAACATCAAAAGAAGGTCTTATTCTATGTAAACAAAATGGAACTAGTATAGGATGGAATATGGTTCATTGTCCTAGTTATAACTCTAGTAGAAATTCTATTGATGGTCTGGGGATCACTGAATACGACTATACAGGCAGATTTGGCAATTCTAGTGTGCAATATAACCCTGATGCTAGTGATCACAATAGTCCTATTCAGTACTATAGAAAATTAGTTATACCTAAAAGTGATATAAAGGACAGTAGTATAGACTTTACTGATTCTTCTAAGCCACAATATGTTATAAAGGCAAATGCTACAGTTGGTGAGCAAGTTTCTATAAGTCATTATAATCATAATACAGACACTGTGGGTCAGTATGCAGGGAAACTGAACGATAAAACACTTTTAGCCTTTATTGATTCTAACGCCAAAACACACCATCTAGTTTTTGGTAATCCTTTTGACGATAGCAATAATTTAAAAGACATTGAGTTCAATGAAACCCATATATCCTTATTTAAAGATAAATCAACAGGTAAATTTAAATACTACTTTTCAGATAAAGAAGGAAATAAAACTTCTAACCCAAAATTAACGAATTACTGCGATAATTCAGATAATTGCAAAATGGAAGATTTAAATCTCTTTCCAAACATTAGAACCTATTTAAAAAGTACCTTAACATCTGCAGATATTAGTGATTTTGATAATAGTAAAGTTGGCAGTATTAATGAACTAAGTGTGGCTGCTATCTTGAAGAATGCAGTTGTTAATGAAGTTGCAGCGAATCAGACTTTGCAAAATGCTGTTTCAAAAGCATTAAGAACTGATCCTGGAAAAGCACTAAAAGGTCTTAATGGTCTTGATGGAGTTCCAGGTTCAAGAGGACCAGAAGGTCGACAAGGCATTAAGGGTGATAAAGGTGCTAAAGGTGATGATGCAGATCCTTCAAAAGTTGCTGAAAAATTGGTTACTGATCAGTTTGACAAGCTTGGAAAGATAATACTTGAGAAACCCATATCTGCAATGAATGGCAAGACACTTGTAGAACATATTCGGGAAGAAATGCCAGCGAAGATTGCACAAGATACTGATATGCAAAATGCTGTTATAGAAAATATTGGTTTAGAAATTGTGAACAGATTAGCACATAATTCTCGTTTTAAACGATCATTGAAAGGAGAAGATGGTGAAAAAGGTGATCCAGGTAAACCAGGCAAAGCTGGTGCTGATGGAGCTCAAGGGTTAAAAGGAGATGATGCAGATCCTGCAGAAATTGTGAATAGATTAGCACATAATTCTCGTTTTAAACGATCGCTAAAAGGAGAAGATGGTGAAAAAGGTGATCCAGGTAAACCAGGACTTCCTGGTCCAGCAGGAAGTCCTGGTGCTATAGGTCCAGAAGGACTACAAGGCATTCAAGGTTTTAAAGGTGATCCAGGTTCACAAGGAAAAGATGGTGCTAAGGGAGATACAGGACTACAAGGTCCTCCTGGTTTTGCTGCAACTGCAGGACAAGTTGCTGATTTATTAGTTAATCAGAAACCAAACGATTTAGGAAAAGCAGTACTTGATGCAACAGGTAGAGGTGGTGAAACTCTAGCAACTCAGGTTGCTAATAAAGTTAATCTTAGTCCGCAAGATTTTGTAGATAAAGTTGATGCAACAAAACTAACTGAAGGAGTAGTAAAGAACATAACTCCAAGAGAAGCGAAAAACATCGCAGAAGCTACTGTCAATATGATAACAAGTGATGCTACAAGGCAAAATAACCCCGATCCAGATGCCTTTAAAAAATATGAAAAATTTGCGGAAAAACTTGCTGAATTGCTTTTGCAGAAAAGTGCTATAAGTCAATCCAATGCTAACAAGCTTGTAGCAGGTAACATAAATGGATGGGCGCTAGCTAAATATCTTCTTATACATAGTGGTTTAAATACCAATGGAGCTAGAGGGCTTGTTGAAACTAAAGTGAATCAGGAAAGATTAGCTCATGATCTGCTTAAGCATGCTGGCTTAAGCACGAATGCAGGTGAAGCTAATGCAACTATTGATCATATTCTTAGCCACTTTTTCAACACTAAAGCAGGTGCTGTTACAGCAGCGTTAAGGAACAATCCTGGAAGGGCAAGAGGACCTAAAGGTGAGCAAGGTGAAAGAGGAGATGATGGCATCCAAGGTGAGCAAGGACAAGATGCAGATCCTTCAGAAATTATGAATAGATTAGCTCACAATTCCAGATTTAAACGGTCATTAAAAGGAGATGATGGTCCTGAAGGTCCAGAGGGAAAACAAGGTGACAAAGGAGAGGATGGATCCACAGGTCCACAAGGCAGAGACGGAAAACATGGTAAAAAAGGTGATCAAGGAGAAGATGGTGCGGCAGGTCTACCTGGAGGTCAAGGTCCAGCAGGGCAAGATGCAGATTCTTCTGAAATTACGAATAGATTAGCACAAAATACACGTTTTAAACGGTCATTAAAAGGAGATGATGGTCCTGAAGGTCCAGAGGGAAAACAAGGTGATAAAGGGGAGGATGGATCCACAGGTCCACGAGGTAGAGAAGGAAAACATGGGAAAAAAGGAGATGACGGTGAAAGAGGAGATGATGGCATCCAAGGTGAGCAAGGACAAGATGCAGATCCTTCAGAAATTATGAATAGATTAGCTCACAATTCCAGATTTAAACGGTCATTAAAAGGAGATGATGGCCCTGAAGGTCCAGAGGGAAAACAAGGTGATAAAGGAGAGGATGGTGTTGCAGGTCCACGAGGTAGAGATGGAAAACATGGTCAAAAAGGAGATGAAGGTCCAGAGGGAAAACAAGGTGATAAAGGAGATGATGGTACCACATGTCCACGCGGTAGAGATGGAAAGCAGGGTAAAAATGGTGATCAAGGTGATAAGGGAGAAGATGGGTCCACAGGTCCACGAGGTAGAGATGGAAAACAGGGTAAAAATGGTGATCAAGGTGATAAGGGAGAAGATGGGTCCACAGGTCCACGAGGTAGAGATGGAAAACACGGTAAAAATGGTGATCAAGGTGATAAGGGAGAAGATGGGTCCACAGGTCCACGAGGTAGAGATGGAAAACACGGTAAAAAAGGCGATCAAGGAGAAGATGGCGCAGCAGGTTTACCTGGAGAGCAAGGCCCAGCAGGACAAGATGCAGATTCTTTGGAAGTTGTTCATAGATTAGCACATAATGCCAGATTTAAACGATCATTAAAAGGAGATGATGGTCCTGAAGGCCCACGTGGTGAACAAGGTGAGAAAGGGGAGGATGGATCCACAGGTCCACGAGGTAGAGATGGAAAACATGGTAAAAAAGGAGATGGTGATGTGGAAAGTCTACTGAAAAATTTAATGGAAAATGATGTAGATATCTTAGCTTCAGATGCTAGATCAAAGAGAAGCGCGGCAGAATTTCAGCAAAAACTTCAATTAAGAGTCACGCAGGGGGAATCTTATGATCAGAATAAAAATGAGGCGAATATTGAGCTGGAAATAGAAGGAAAAAGTGTTGTTATCGCAACTTTTTTAGAAATTGGATATTTCTTCAAAAATGATGACCTATATATACGTAATCATATAACAGGCGAAAATACATTAATTCCAAAAAATTTTCACTTTCTCAAAGTGGTTGAAGATGGCCTTGACAACTACAAATTAGCTTTTTGTAATAATCTTGGAAATTTATTTTTTGACCACAAAAAGTACGATCCGGAGTATGCAGACTTACCAGAAGAGCACAAATTAATTGACTTAAAATACATAAAAAATGCAGCAAATATTGACTTGAGCAAATATTATTATCACACGCATACCCCATTATTCGCTGTAACGCAAGGCGAGCTCGAAGGGCAATCTCTTGAGGATTATAGAGCTGATGTGTATGAAATTGCAAAAGATAAGAAAATAGGCACTTTAATCGACGAATTTGGATTTTTTGAGAATGGTAAATTTCATCATATTGATCATCATCGTGGATCTAATGAACATTCTGAAGAGCTGGATGTTAGAATTCAGGACCACGAAGGTAATTTTCAAATTGAAGGCAATACCGTCTATCCAATCACATTGTATGATGGCCACCTCGACCTGGTAGACTATTTGGGTTATTCGGTTAATTTATAAATCTTATAGAAATTCCATTACTTATCACGGAGTTTTTAACTTTTGCTTCAAGCTTTTTTGAAAATTTTTATACATATTAAAAACATCCTGATCATTTAAGTGAGTGTAAATTTGAGTGGTGTCCAAACTTGAATGGCCAAGCAATAGCTGTATTGAGCTAATATCAACGTCTCCCTGAAGCAAATGTGTAGCAAAACTATGACGAAATGCATGTGGTGATAAGATTTCTGGTAGATTTAACATTCTTCTTATTTTCTGCAAACGATTCGCAATATACGTTCTGCCTAATTTTTTTCCTCTAAGACCTAAAAAAAGATGTTCTGTTTTATTATTAACGCCAAGGTGAGGGCAAGCTTTGATATACACTTGTATACAATTTTTTACTACTGGAAGAATGAATACCTGCCTTTGTTTGTCTCCCTTACCTGTAATTATTAAATTTTCAGAGCCGATATCACTAACTCTAAGATTCAGCGCTTCGCTAATTCTTAAGCCTGCTCCATAGAGCAGCACAACAATCGCAATTTCTCTTTTTACAACCCATGGTTCACCAAGGTCAGATAATTCCATTTTTTCTACCAAGGTTTTTATATCAGGTATCGATAATGCCTTTGGTAGAGTCCTTCTTTGAATTGGTCTTGACAATAAAAATACAGCCTCATTCTCTATTTCATAATTATTTTTTATATATCTGAAGAAATTTCTGATTACTGACAGTGCGCGGTTATTTGATCTTGCACCTACACCTCTTGTATAACGTGAGCTAAGCCAGCTTCTTAACTCAGGTACGCTTAATTTTTTCAGAGTGCCAACATTTACTTCTTCACCAATGTGTTTATTCAAGAAATTCATAAAATCTCTCAAATCTCTCATGTAAGACTCTAAAGTATTAGGAGAATAGGACCTATTGCACCTCAGCCATTCATACCATTTCTCAATAATTGAACCAACGTCCACGATTACTTTTTAAAGAAAGCATCGATACACGCATCTCTGAAAGCTTCATTTATATCAGGATGAGAGTGACAAATTCTATATATATCCTCTGCTGCTGCACCATATGCCATGGCAACTGCTGCCTCGTTGATTAATGTATCAGCATATGCTCCTATGATATGTACACCGAGTATCGTATCCGCCCCGCTGCAAGTCAGCACTTTCACAAACCCTTCTGCATCATCGGTAATTCTTGCTCTTCCATTTGCAGCAAACTGGCACTTACCAACTTTATACTTACGTCCAGCGCTTTTCAATTCTTCCTCAGTTTTACCGATTGAAGAAACAGCAGGGTGAGTGTAAATAACCGATGGTATTATTTCATAATCAACATGAGGCGATTGTCCTGCTATTATCTCTGCAACTGCTACCCCCTCTTCTTCTGCTTTATGAGCAAGCATTGCTCCACCAACCACATCACCAATAGCAAATATTCCTTTCACATTAGTTTCATATTTGCTATTAACTTGAACGAAGCCACGATTATCTCTTTCTACTCTTTCATCAATACCAAGACCTTCAGTGCATGGCTTGCGCCCTACTGCCACTAAAACCTTATCTGCTTCTATAGTACTTGTTTGATTATCTTTTACAGAACAGACTTTTACATTGAAAGAATTACCGCTTTGTTTTATTTCTTCAACTTTAGTGCTGAGTAAAAATTTTATTCCTTGCTTTTGCAGACTAGAAAGCAATGACTTGCTAAGTTCATTATCCATTGCTGCAGCAATCCTATCAAAAAATTCTACTACAGTAACTTCAGCCCCTAATCTGCTCCATACAGAAGACATTTCAAGTCCTATAGCTCCAGCTCCGATTACAACAAGCTTTTTTGGCACTTCAGTTAAAGATAGTGAACCGGTAGATGAAATAATATTTTTCTCATCAATATCAATGCCTGGCAAAGAACTAACATCAGATCCTGTTGCAATTACTATGTTTTTTGTTTTCAGCACCTTACCTTCAACTGAAACTTCAAGATTACCTTGATCAAAAGAAGTAATTTTGCCAACTCCACTCACTTTAGTAATTTTATAAAGGTTAAACAGGTAGTCTATTCCCTGCCCTAGCTCTTGAACTCTAGCATCTTTATAGCTCAGCATTTCTTTCAAGTCGAAATTCACATCCTTTACTTTTATGCCAAGCTTTGACAGATTATTTTTTGTATGAGAATACTGATAGGAAGAGTGAAGTAATGCTTTGGAAGGTATACACCCAACTCGTAAACACGTACCACCAAAGATACTATTTTTATCTACGCAGGCAACTTTTAGCCCAAGCTTTACAGCAGCAATAGCGCATTTATAACCACCTGGACCACCACCTATAACAATCAGATCATAATAATCAGTCATAAAGAATAAACCTATTTTCTAAAGAATAAACACCATTTTTTTCAGTTGTTACATATATCTTATCACGAGTAAATACTGGAGTATGAAATACATTACCCGGTATTTTTACCACCTTCCCTGCCCTATCTGAACCTGGAAAAGCAAACATTGAACCTTTGTTACCTACTACCCACAGCGTATGAGCATGCATAATTGGAGCAAATAATTGCGTCTTTTCTATTGAACCTGATGTCCAGACTGTTTCACCACTTAGTATATCAATGCCAACTATTTTATTATCTTTAGTAATAATAAAAACCCTGCCACCCTCTCTTTGCTCCTTAACTAGTGGACTGTAGTATGACTCAATATCCGATATACTTTTTACTTGCAATGGCTTTGACCATAAAATATTCCCTGATTTTATATCAATACCACAAACATATGAATTATTTGTAGCTACCAAAACATCACCATGTACTTTTGGCGTGGTAGTGATATCTGTGAGCTGTGTATCCAAAAGATTTGTAAATAATTTTTGGCTCCATAATTTTTTGCCATCTCCACTGAAGGCTATCAGATCCCCATTTGAAAAAGGTGCTATTATTTTGTCGCCTGAAACTGCTGGCGATACAGAATGTAAACCTCGAATCTCGTTCATACCATTTTGATGAGTCCAAACAGAGCTTCCATCTTTTATATCAAACGCATGCAGATTATTATCAATGGTTAATACTAGCAACTTGTCGTTTATTGCTACTGCTTTTCCTCTTACTGGTGCTCTTAACTCTCTTTCCCATTTAACTCCACCAGTCTTCGCATCTATTCTATATAGAATGTTATCCACTATAAAGAAAACATCTTCTCCATAACTCGATAAGCTTATGTTACCAATTTTTTTTCTATGTGATGGATGTGATCTCCAATTGAGAGCTCTTGAATTATCAATGTCAAAGGAATATAACGCCCCATGTTTATCAGCTAAAATAATGCTATTTTCCGCAAACACTGGAGCTACATGCCCTTGGGATAATTTTTTATCCACTATGTTTATTCGCTCACTTGCCGCTGCGTAACCACTACAGAGCAGCATTATAATTACAATTATTACTTTCATTCTTTACTGAAAACAAGACTCATTAATATACATCTTAAGAGCTTTAATCACAACGAAAATGTTTTTATGGCAGGCAATAATATCAATTCATAAATAAACATTGATATCATTATGAAAAATGCTAATGTGTCTAGGGGGTTAATTATGCATAGTAACAACACCAATACAAAAAGAAAAAATACATCTGATAACAACGAAAGTGCAACCAAAAAGACAAAAATGACACAAGGTCCTGGTATATATGCTGCTATTGGTAAAAATTTAAGCGGCAAAATAATCAGCCATACTGCTAATAAGCCTGTTGCTATAGTAAATCCAAGATGCCAAGATGGGAATGAAAGGTAATATACAACATCTGTGTTATCTTACAATTGATAATTTAATATTTCTGAAAGTACTTTACTTTCTTTTTCTTCGACTCCAGCGTCATGCGCTGGAATAAAAGCATTTTATCTTTAAAATTGTCAAATAATAAGAATATTACTATTAGCGCGCCACTCCCTGAGAATTTTGCACAGTCTGTGGAAACACTTGGCTAATCAGTAAGTCTTGCTCTTCTTGCGTGCCAAGTTGTGCTATATTAGGCTGTATTATATTCTCCATCGCATCGAGCAAAACTACAAATGATGCTGTTATGCCTAATATAAAAATTAAGGATCCAAACATAAAGGAATACAAAGCAGCTTGGGTATTGCCTCCTGCTATATCCTTACTTAGAACAACTGCAAAGCTAACCGATGATAATAACGCTGTAAACATGCTAGGCACCAAAAGACATCCTGCAATGAGAGATGATGAGTTTACATATAATGCTACTATTTTTTCAGATTCCTCTTCTCTTTGTGTATTATAAAGCGCTTCTATTCTGCGTAATCTTTCTTCTTGCACTACTCCACTCTTTTTAATTATTATTCCTAAACCTATGCAAGCCAATAATGCGAATATAGATAAATATCCAGCAATTCTAACATCACCTCCGCTTATGGATTTTCCAATAAAACAGAGCGCACTGCAAAATGATAATGCTGCCGTTGGAAATACTGCATAAAATGGCAATTTAGTTGAAAATCTTATTGTTGATATTTTTCCACCAGCCTTTCTAATAGCAGTTTTTAGTTCTTCTAGCGCTTTCTTATTTTCTTCATCGATAGCTGGATTATAAGATTTAGCTACATAACCTAGAGCTGTCATCTTAATATTTCCATGCTCTATCTGATCATTTATGTGTTTTTCTAATTTTATGATAATTTCTAGAGCTTTTTTCTTTTCAATTTCTAATTCATTTTTTTCATTTATAATAGGAATCAAAGCAATTATTCCAATTAACTCTTCTTGCAATTCTTTCACACTCACAACCTAATGAAATTTGACCTCATCGTATTATAATACTGGCAATGAGTTCATTTGTAAACATCAGTGTACAATTCATCAATACTTGGCTCTTTGCTGTTCTTTGCAAAATCCTCTGATTTTTTAACTAAGTCGCGTATTCCTTTATCGAGTTGTTTGCATTCTTCTTCAGAAGCAATTTTGCTATCTACCATATATTTCTTCAAAGTTTCTATAGGGTCATGATTTTGTTTTACATTTTCAACTTCTTCTTTTGAACGGTAATTTGCAGGATCTGACATTGAGTGACCGCGGTATCGATATGTTTTCATTTCAAGAAGCATAGGACCTTTCCCATTACGTGCATACTCAGCGGCTTCTTTTGTAGCCTCATAAACAGAGAAAAAGTTCATACCATCAACTTGTTTTCCAGGAATACCAAAACTTTCTCCTCTTTTATATAGCTCAGTTACTAAAGTTGACCTTTGCACGGATGTTCCCATCGCATACTCATTATTTTCTATGATGTAAATCACAGGTAATTTCCACAAAGATGCCATATTAAATGATTCGTATACTTGCCCCTGATTTGCGGCACCATCACCAAAATATGTAAGTACTATGTTATCATTTTTTTTATATTTATTAGCAAATGCCATGCCCGTACCGATTGGAACTTGTGCTCCAACTATTCCATGTCCACCAAAGAATTTTTTTTCTGTATCAAATATGTGCATTGAACCGCCTTTACCTTTTGAGCAGCCTGTTTCTTTGCCGGTAAGCTCAGCCATTACAACATTTGGATCCGAATCGCATGCGAGCATTAGGCCATGATCCCTGTAACTTGTAATAAAAGAGTCGCCAGATTTTGATGCAGCGTGAGTTCCAACTGCAACTGCTTCTTGCCCTATTGATAGGTGACAAAAACCGCCTATTAATCCCATTCCATACAATTGTCCTGATTTTTCTTCAAATCTACGTATGAGTAGCATTTTCTTGTAGAACTCAATAACCTGTTCTTTAGTGAAATTTTCCGCTTTCATATTAATTTCTTTTTCATTAAATTAACATATAATATCAGAAATTTTAAACATTTTATAATAAATCTGCATGGATTACTATCACTGGCTTGAAGCTTTTCATATTATCTCTGTCATTATGTGGATGGCAGGTATGCTTTATTTACCAAGACTTTATGTTTATCATGCAAACGTGAAGTCAGGCTCTGAAAATGATAGCTTGCTCCAAATAATGGAGAAGAGGCTTTTAAGATATATCATAAATCCCGCGATGCTCTTTTCATTTAGCCTGGGAATAACCTTAATGATTATAAGAGAGGCATATCGCGAAGGATGGTTCCACGTCAAAGCATTGGCAGTGATTTTGATGTTAATTATTCATATGCTGCTTGCAAAATATAGAAAAGATTTTGAAAAGAATTCCAACAAGAAAACTCATGTTTATTTTCGCATTTTAAATGAAGTAGTAACAGTATTAATAATAATCATAGTTATTATGGTTGTTGTGAAGCCGTTTTAAACTTTGTTGCAGCCCTTACGGCTTGCCTAAAATTTTATTCACAGGGCTAGGAGCACACGGAGCGGAAAACCGCAGTGTATTAAACATATATGAGGATTTTAGCACCGAAGCGACAACGCAATTTCCCACAGAAGTAGAGTTTCGAAAGAAGTCCATTGGATATCTTTGGCATGGAGAATACTTATATAAATAGAGGAGTGGCTGTTAAAAAGCTCTTGACATAGTTGTGAAGGCTATATATAACTCCCCCATTGGTTGATAATTGTAGGTAATTTATATGTATACATCTTGGGATATTGGTAGTAATTCTTATGAACATAATATGAATGAACTTGAAAATATAATAACGTCTGATTTTGAAGATAGCTTTCTAACAAAAGAAGTAGATAATACAGAAAAAGTAAATAATAATCCTGATAATGCACCAGCAAAACAAAATGCCCCAGGTAACAAAAGCTGTTTAAAACACATCTTTAGAAAAATTTCCTGCTTTGCTTGCTCATTACGTAATCTGTAAATCAAAATCTTATGAATTGAATAATTTTGGTATTTATAATGTCTTGAGGTGTTTTTGAGATTTTATATTTTTAGACTTTATCAATGTCATAATTATACCTTATAAACTCAACTACTATCGGCTTCTAGCCGATAGTAGTTGAGTTTGTAAGCAGCCAAACTTTAAACCAAATCTTTAATTTTATCAGTGTGGAGGCCTGTGCTTTCAGCTATGACATCAATTGGTACTCCAGATTTAAGTAGATTTTTTGCAACTTCAGTTTTGGCTTTCATTTCACCTTCTGCTCTACCACGTTCCTCACCAATTTGGATGCCTTCCTCTCTGCCTTCTTCTCTACCTTCATGAAGTTTTTGCTGAATAGAAGAGAGGTAATCATCCATATGTTTCTTAGCTTGATCGTAAGTAAAGCGCTCTTGATCAGTCCAATTATATTGATTTAATACGTCATAAGCCATACCAATAACAACGTCATTACCTATTATTTTCTGCAGATCCTCTTCGCTGGTCTCATCGGCGTATTTAAAGAAATAAATCCATTTTTCAACCATATTTTCTAGTTGATCTTCTTTTGTTTTATGAAATTTAGGTAGTTCTATGAAGGTGAAACTGAAGTCTTTTAGATCGTATTCATAAGTGATTTTATCAACAGTAACATGGTCAGACTTGTAAGCCAGTTTACCCGGAAATAAGATAAAATCAGCAATAGCAATAAAAATAACTCCTTTAAGATCTTGATACTGACCACCCTTATGGGCTTGACTTGAATAAGCTTTAGCAGCGTAGTATTGAGCGCGTTTTTCAAAGCCAGAGGTTTTAGCAACCTGCATCTCAATAATCATCTGAACCCCTGTAGAATCAGTACAGAGAACATCGACAATGCTTTGCTTTTGAGAGGCAATTTCTGGATCTTGAATTGGGCTCAAAAAGGAAACATCAGTGATTTGATCAACATCAGTAAGATTTAGTATGTCATTCAGAAAGTGAATGAGAATATCTTTATTTTTTTCAGTGCCAAAGATTCGCCGGAACGCAAAATCATTCTTCGGATCAAGAAACTTAGAAATAGCCATAAACAAAAAATCTTTAATTATACACTAACATTGATTATTATTCAATGATTCATTGTTTTTTACTGGCTTAATAGTATTTATCTTCATAAATTTGACTTTTTATCTCAATCGCGTTATTATTATGTAAAGTCTGTTTAAAAGGTAAAGTTATGGTGAATGAATTTGGAATAGATAGTGATAAGTATACATTGAGTACTTACGAAGGAGATGATGCCGTACATAGCGCTATTCGTGGTGACTACTTAAATGTATTAAGCTTATTATTAAGAACAAAAAGACTTACTAATTCAAAAAATGATGCCGGTGTTACTCCTTTACATCTTGCGGCTTCCTATGACTCAATAGAGGTAGTTAGCTTTGTATTGCGCCATGTAGAGAATACAAATCCTAATGCGTTAGATAATGAGGATAATACTCCTTTGCATATTGCTGTTTTTTACAACAACGATAATACAGTAGATGAATTATTAAAAGCTGGAGCAAATCCTGGTATACAAAATAAAGCAGGAATTACCCCTATATCCATTGCTGAGTCTCAAGGTTTTGAAGAATTGGCAAAAAAGTTGGAAACATTTGAGCAAAATCCTAGTAGTGAGATAAAACAACCCTGTTGTAGCAACTTCCAACGTTGTCAAATTTCATAAAGTTAATTATCCTATGACCACTTGCACTTATTTGTGGTCATACCTAAAGTAGAGTAGCTTTATCTATTATCCTTCATTATACACTTCCTGATCTACCTCTTGTTACCCTGAATGGTAAAGGTCTTTCAGCTAATTCCTCTATCCTTCTGTTTACTCTATCATATTCATCACCGATTTCTTGCACAGATCTGTTTGCTTGTACAGGAGAATTGCTTGTAACTACTCTTGTTCCTCCTCCTCTTGCAGGCTCTGAACGCTTCTCTAGAACCTCTTTCATTGTTCTTCCACCAGCAGCTTTAACAGCTTTTTCTATTTCTGCTAACCCTCTTTTTTCAACATAATCTGGGCTAACCCTGAAACTGGTTTGAAGGATAAGATCTAAAATAGTTTTATCATCAATTTCAGTGCTATCATTAATATGATCTTTTAGTTCACCAACAATGTTTATCGCTTCTTGTTTATAGGCTTTTATAGTCTCATTATCCTCGATTACTAGCATCTCTCCAATTATTCCAAGTAATTTTCTTTGTAATTCTTTTATACCCATGATTAACTCCTACAATTATTAATTGTATTAAATTATATAGCGCTATAGTTACTTTATCAAGAGTTATAATTGGCATATTAAACATTGCATATTGATATTGCACTGTAATGATAACGTATATTGTTGCATAATTCGTTTGACTTAATTTGCTCAGCGTATAAAATTATAAAAATATATGAATAAAGGTTAAAATGGCAGTAAAAATAAGATTGGCAAGATTTGGAGCAAAAAAACGTCCTTTTTATAGGATAGTTGTAGCTGATGCACGCGCACCAAGAGATGGGCGGTTTATTGAGAGAATAGGGCAATATGATCCGATGCTACCGAAAGACAATAAAAATCGTGTTGTAATAAAGGCTGATAGATTAAAGCACTGGCTCAGTGTTGGTGCACAAGCAACTGAAAGGGTGCTATGGTTTATCAAAAAGGGCCTGGTTACTTCAGAAACAGAAGAAAAGAAAGTAGAAAAAAAGACAACAAAAGGACAAGAGGCATAAGTCTCTTTAATGCTAAACGCTGATTTAACAAGTAACGATAAATTGGGTGGTATCATATCTTCTGATTTGTTTGCTATGAAAGAATTTATCTTCAGGAATGTCAATAGTGAGCATACTGAACTTGCCGCTAATATTATATCTCACCTTATTGAGTCAGGTGGAAAAAAAATAAGGCCTAAGCTTGTCTTTATTATATGTAAAATGCTGGACTATTCTGGCAATAATAGTATCAATGTTGCTGCAGCAGTAGAGTTTATACACAATGCAACCTTACTTCATGACGATGTTTTGGATGAAAGCGATGCGCGTCATGGTGTTAAAACAGCAAACAAAATATGGGGAAATAAATCAAGTATTTTAGTTGGTGATCTGTTATTAACTTTAGCATTCCAATGGCTTATAGAGTGTGGAAATTTAAATATTCTATCCATTTTGTCTGAAGCATCTCACTTCCTTGTGAGAGGTGAAATAAAGCAGATGACAACACTTTTTGACCCCAGCACAATGAGGGAAAATTATTTTGATATCATTGGAGAAAAGACAGCATCTTTATTTTCTGCGTGTTGCGAGGCTGCAGCTATTGTATCGGGTAGCACAAATGATGAAACAGAGAGGTTAAAGAATTTCGGTTTTAATTTTGGTATGGCATTTCAAATAATTGATGATGTGCTTGATTACACTGCTGACCAGAGCACTTCTGGAAAACAAGTAGGAAAAGATTTTTTTGAAGGTAAAGTAACATTACCTGCTATTATAGCATACGAAAAAGGCTATTCGGAAGAGAAAAAATTCTGGCAAAAATGCTTTTCTTCAGCTGAGCGTAATTTTGATCAGGCAATGGTCTATATTAATAATCACAATGCTATTCATCTTTCTATAAAGAAAGCAAAACACTATATTAATGCAGCACAAGACAGTATCAGTACTTTTTCTGATTCCATTTATAAAAATGCTTTAGTTGACTTTTTAAATATTAGCATAGAAAGACGAATGTAGCTAATGCTTGATATTTTTAGATTAATTGCTATATATTTACTAGATTCTTGAATGGAGCGATATGTCGGATAATAGCAAAGAAAAAAAGAAAAAGTTTGTTGATATGGTAAATAAACACAAAGGTGATGATCAACAAGATGATAATAATAAAGAAACTAGTGACTTCAATGAAGATCTGAACACATTAAGAGAGCGTGCAGCTCAGCTTGAAGATCATTTACGCCGTGCTGTTGCGGATAATGAAAACGTTAAACGCATAATGCAAAAACAAATTAGTGATGCAAATGACTTTGCAGTAACAAAGTTTGCACGCGATATGATCGACTCATGTGATAATTTAAACAAAGTAATGGAAATTTTGAAAGATGGTGACCCTGTTCATGAAGGAATCAAAGTAGCTCATCAAAAAATTGTAAATGATCTAAAAAAGCATGGAATAGAAGAAGTGGATCCACTGGGTGACCTTTTTGATAGTAATTTACATCAAGCTGTTCTAGAAACAGAAGACAACGAAAAAGAGCTTGGCACTATTGTTAAGGTTCTACAAACTGGTTATACGATTAAAGGTAGATTGCTTCGCCCTGCAATGGTAATTATTTCTAAAAAATAGGTGGTAATGAATAATAATATCATTACATAGTGTGCTGTACAGCTATAGCCTATTATTTTTTAACTTCTAATGTTAAAAAATCTTGCTCGATTGTGAAATAAAGGTGATATACTTTATGTTGTACTTGGCTTTAGTCAAGTATCAATATTTAAAGGTTATTTCAATGGAGGTACAAATGAGTTTAGGACCATGGCAATTGTTTCTAGTCTTAATAATAATTCTAGTTTTATTTGGTGCAGGTAGATTACCACAAGTTATGGGTGATTTAGGAAAAGGTATCAAAAATCTTAAGCAAGAACTTAAGGATTCAGAAAAATTAGCATCTAACGAACCAGATCGTTAGCTTTTTTTTACTTTGTAACCTAAATTCTGGATTAAAAAACAATAGAAAAACCGAAGATAGGGTAAACTCAGCAAATATACGAGTTTACCCATCCATGGAAATATCACAGAATTATTTTGTGTGAAAAACACTTTATGTTTTGCAATCGACAAAGCCCACTGAGATAGAGATAATAACTAGATCCAAGCGTCACGCACTTTAGTGCAAGAATTATGCAGACAAGCCTTGTTTCCCTTCATGTGCAGTTTCCTCTACATTCTGTCCTTCTATTTCAGTACTAGGCTTTAATGTCATATATGTAAGACCACCAACCGCTAGTGCTGCTGTTGCAATTGCAACTACTGCTATTATTATAGGCATTAAGCCAACTTCAACCACTCCTGTTGTGAAGAGTGCTACTGCTATAGCAGTACATAATAATGCTGTTGACCCACCATAAAAAACCCCTTTTTTAATTGCCTTTTTCTCTAAAAACTCTATTATGTACCCACTTATATTAGAATCTATTGGAGTTTTACCAAAATTATCCTTGAGTAACGGATCTGCACCTCCTTCTATTAGAGCATTTATAGTCTCTCTATGGAAGAAATGTGAAGCAGCAAAATGCAAAGGAGTAAATCCATTCTCACTTACTGCATTAACATTTGCTCCATTTTTTATTAGGACTTCAACTACTTTTTTATTATTTCTGTCAGCAGCTATATGTAATGGACTATGTCCATATTTATTTGCTAAATTAATATTTAGACCTTTCTTTATCAGAAATTCTACTATCTCTTTGTTATCCACGTAAGCAGCAACATGCAAAAGTGTATGCCCATCTTTACCCACAGCGTTAACATTTGCTCCTTTTTTTATTAGAATATTCATCACTTCCACATGACCATTACCGACAACCTCATGCAAAGGAGTCAACCCATCTTTATCTGTTGCATTGATGTCTATCCCTTTTTCTATTAGAGCTTCTACTATCTTCACATAACCAGTAATAGCAGCTAAACTAAATAGTGTTGTCTGATGAATTTCTACTTTGTGACATATGGATGGTAAGCCAAAAAATCCACGCTCTACGCGAGCTTCAGTATATTTTATTCCAAACCGGTAATTTACATCAGAACCAGCTTCTTCCCATTCTTTATACTCATCTTCGTCTTCTACTTTTAATTTTTCTTTTAATTTTTCAATTATATTATCTTTATTTAAATCTTCATCGTTGTTTATTTCACTTAATATTTTTTCCCACTGTTCATAATTCATTGTCATAATTTTACCTCTAATCTAAAACACCTAACTTAATTATTATGTATCTTATCAAAAAAGTCAATTCATCTCGTCAAGAGGCATATATTAAGATAGCAAGTTCTGAAGCCTACAGGCCACAACTGCACGAACATCCCGTAAAGCGATAGGACTGGTATTAAGTATCAACTAAGGGTGTCATCTCAGTATCTTCCTTTTGTCATCCCAGTGCGTGACACTGGGATCCAGGTATAAAAATCCTTACAAATTGTGCAATGAACAACAGATTCTGGAAGCATATGTTAAAATAATGTCTATAACGAAAAGACTAGATTCCAGTGTCGTAGCACTGGAATGACATCACGATTACACGCATTAAACTAGAAATTCGTGCATCTGTGGCCTATAGGCTCAGAATTTTAACAGACTCCACAATATGCTCAGGGAGTGGAGCATCAATAGTAATATCCTTATTATTTGGCAATTTTAAAGATAAAGAATGCGAATGAAGGTGCATTTTATTTGCTATTCCATCAATAAATACTCCTTTGCCACCATATTTACCATCGCCAAGAATAGGGCAATTTATATGGGCTAAATGTGCACGTAATTGGTGAGTTCTGCCAGTAATCGGTTGCAGTTTTAAATAAGCAACATTATGGTTCAGCCTTGCCATAATTGAAAAGCGCGTAGTGGCATTGTGAGGAGAATTTTCATCAACAACAACTTTTTCTTGGCCAGATATATATTTTTTTATTAATGGATGGTCTATTACTCCCCTACTTTTATTTGGTATACCAACAGTTAACGCTAAATAAGTTTTTTTGATTCTACGTTCTTTAAATTCCTCCATTAAATACCTTGCAACGATTGCACTCCGTGCAAATATTATCACTCCGCTAGTATCCCTATCCAGTCTATGAACAATTTTAAATGTCTCTCCCTCTATTATTTGATCAAGCAAGTCGCTGATACTGATTTTTACTTTCACACCACCTTGAACTATCACCCCTGCAGGCTTATTAATAGCTAATATGTACTCATCTTCATATAGTATATTCTCCTTTAATAACTCTATTAATCTTTCATCACATTTGTGGTCAGAATTAGCATTTTCAATATAATCCAAATGCTTCAGTGTTATTGTTTGACCAGAATTTACTCTATCACTTGATTTAGCTTTCCGATCATCAACTTTTATTAACCCTATTCTTAAAGACTTTTCAATTACAGATTGTTTCAAATTAGGAAAAATTCTTCTTATGTACCTATCAAGCCTGATATCATTTTCGTCTATTGATACAGTCTTTATACTCTGCGTCATTTTTGCTGAGATTTTGAAGTTATATATAAGATTATATAGTAAAAATCTCTGTTATTCCAGCAACTTGATATTTAAGCAAAAAGATAGATCCTATTGTCACTCAATAGGATCACAAGGAATCAACCAGGACAAGGAACTGCAGCTGCAAACTTACCTACATTCTGTTCTTCTATTTCAGTACTAGGCTTTGATTCAGTATATGTAATACCAAAAGAAATACCCCCAGATATGAACCAAGACAACGCAGCTATACCAAGAATTGTCAATACTGGTAAACTAGTGATCAAGCAAAGTGTAGCGCAAACTATCAGTGCAACTGTACTACCAACTCCAATTCCAAGTGCAATATCCACTCCCACTCTAATCTTCCACTTGTTCTTGCTAAAGAAACTTGGTTCGTTATGTTCTTCATCACTATCCATTAATTCCTCATAACCACTATCAGAGTCGTTCTGTGTAGAAGGTAAACTAATTTCTCTGTGACCTTTTTTATATTGCTTTTCTTCTGCTTCTTCTAAAAGCCTTAGTATCTTTTCTTTGCTTTCAGCACCACTAATCCACTCATTAACAAGATCTTTTGGAGTACAATTATATTTATCCTTTAAAAAAAGCTCTGCACCTGCCTTTATTAGAGCATCAACTACACCTACATTTCCATCTTTAACAGCGTAATGTAAAGGAGTACGTTTATAGCAATCTACTGCATTAACATCTGATTTGTCTAGTAGAAGCTCTACTACTTTTGCATGACCATTTTTAACGGCCCAATGTAAAGGAGTACGTTTATAGCAATCTACTGCATTAACATCTGATTTGTCCAGTAGAAGTTCTACCGCTTTTGCATGACCATTTTTAACGGCCCAATGTAAAGGAGTCCGTTTATAATCATCTGCTACATTAAGATCTGCTCCTTTTTCGAGCAAAAGTTTTATTACCCTTTCATTGCCACTTTTAGCAGCGCAATGTAAAGGAGTCAATCCATTCTCATCTACTACATTAACATCTAGTTGTTTTGGAAGTAAAAGTTTTACTATATCTGCATTACCAGCTTCAGCAGCCAAGTGCAAAGGAGTCTTCTTATGATTACCTACTGCATTAACATTTTCTCCTTTTTCAAGTAGAAGCTCTACTACCTCTTTAGAGGAATTGGTAGAAGAATTGTTAATAGCACGATGTAAAATGGTCAATCCATTACATTCTTCGTTAATATCCACACCTTCTGTGTCTAGTAGAAGCTTTATTACCTCTGTGTCCATATCAACAACAGCGGTGTATAAAGGAGTCCATCCATGTTTATATTTTTTATTAACTTCTACACCTTTTGTACTTAATAATAGAGCTATTATATCTAATCTTTTACGCGCTATGGCACATAGTAAAGGAGTATATCCACACCGATCTACTGTATTAACCTCTGCTCCTTCTTTGAGTAAACGTTTTACTGTATCTACATTGCCATTTTCAATAGCAAAATTTAAAGGAGTATTTTTATTATCATCTGCTATATTAACATCTGCTCGGTTGTCTATGAGATTTGCTACCATCTCCGTACAATCATTATCAACTGCTATACATAATAATGTCGCTTTGTACTGATATGCGCCACATTCTAAGGTAAATATGTGATTTACATCAAAAAATTTATTTTTTTTCCACTGTCCATATATAACTGGATCTTTGTGTTTGAATTCCTGTTTGAATTCCTCTAAAGTGCTTGCTGCCTTTAGTATCTCTGTGAATTTACTAAGTTCCATGATTTTCTCCAATCAAAATACATAGTTTAATTATTACATATTTTTATGAAAAAGTCAACTTATCTCGTCAAGAGGCTCTATATTAAAGATAGCGAGCCCTAAGCTTTTATTCCTTCAGATGCTTGCTGCTCTAAATTCTTTTCTGCTACTTCTGCTATTTCAGTACTAGGCTTTGATATCATATGTGTAATACCAAAAGCAATACTGCCAACTATGAACCCAGACAACGCAGCTATACCAATAATTGCCAATACTGGTAAATAATTAGTAGCAAACACAAGTGAAGTGCCAACTGTCAATGCAACTACAATACTAACTCCTATTGTAATTTCCCACTTATACTTGCTCAAGAAACTTGGTTCGTTTTGGTTATGGTCTTCTACATGGCTAGAAGATGAAGAAACAAGTGGTAATTTATCACCATCTACTAATTCCTCTTCTTCATAACCACTATCAGCGTCATCATGCATAGAATGTAAACTAATTTCTTTGTCACCTTTTTTAGATTGTTTTTGTTCTGTTTCTTCGAAAAGACGTATTACCTCTTTATTTGTTGTTAAGTTTCTTGGAGCATAACTGTAGCCGTTTATCAAGAAAAGGTCTCCTAATTCCTCTTCTTCATAATCACTATCAGCGTCATCGTCATCCTGCATAAAATGTAAATTAATTTTTTCGCCACCTTTTTTAGATCGTTTTTCTTTTGCTTCTTCTAAAAGACTTATTATCTCTTTATTTGTTGCTAAGTCTCTTGGAGTTTCAACGTAGTAGTTTCTCAAAAAAATGTCTGCTCCTTTTTCTAGCAGAAGTTTTACTACCTTTACATGGCCATTATAAGCAGCATAGTGTAGAGCTGTCGATTTATTAATATTTGCTACATTTAAATCTGCTCCTTTTGCGAGCAAAAGTTCTACAACCTTTTCGTGACCATAACGAGCAGCTAAATATAAAGGAGTACATTTGTTATTATCTTTTTCATCGTGCTTTGCTCCATTTTTGAGTAGAAGTTCTACTACTTTTGTATAGCCATTTTCAGCAGCCAAATGTAAAGGAGTATGTTCATCATTATCTACTGCATTAAAATCTGCTTCTTTTGCAAGCAAAAGTTCTACAACCTTTTCGTGGCCATGACGAGCAGCTACGTGTAGAGCACCCGATCCATTCATATTTGCTACATTAAAATCTGCTCCTTTTGCGAGCAAAAGTTCTACAACCTTTTCGTGGCCATTTTCAGCAGCTACGTGTAGAGCAGTCGATCCATTAATATTCACTATATTCAAAGATGCAAAATTCAAAAATGCAAAATATTGTGGTATTTTTTCATCTGCTTCTTTTGCGAGCAAAAGTTCTACAATCTTTTCGTGGCCATGACGAGCAGCTCTATGTAAATACGTCCATCCTTTAATATCTGCTACATACAAATTTGCTCCAGCATTTATAAATTCTTCTACTTTACTTATATCACCTTCTGTGACAGCGTTAATAAGCTGTTCGTTTGGCTCTGTTGTGCTCATGATTCTCTCTAAATTAAAATATATAGTTTAATTATTACATATTTGAGTAAAAAAGTCAATTTATCTCGTTAAGAGGCTCTATATTAAAGATAGCAAGCCCTAAGCTTTTATTACTTCAGATGCATGCTGCTCTACATTATTTTCTACTACTTCTGCTATTTCAGTACTAGGCTTTGTTATTATATACATAACGCAGCTAGATATAATTCCAGATACTGCAGCTATAAGAATTATTGGCCACACATCTGCAATGGCCTGACCAATCACTAATAATGCAGACAATGGAATTATAGCAATATCTACCAATACAGGCGACTGAGTAGCGCACAGTAGTGTAAGACCAACAACTGATGTAGCTGCAAGAAATGTAAAAACTATTTGGTTTTCCCGAACTTCTTTAAATATAGCTGCATTATTTTTTTGACCAGATTCTTCAGCTATTCTTTTACGCATAAATCTTTTCATCCAGAAGCCACTTTGTAATATTAGAGTACGGTTCTCTTTTCCTTTGTAAGTTTCTATTATGCTGTTAAATTTTTCTCTATTACCTGAAAAAGCAGCCCAAAACAAACTGTCTGATGCATGATTGAATTTCTTTTCTGCATCTTTTAAAAGTTTAGCTACTTCTTGACCATTTTGACTTTTTAAGTCAACAAGTTCTCTTGGGGTTTTAAAAGAATATTTTCCTTTTAACAAAGGATTTGCTCCATCATTTAGTAGAAGCTTCACCACTTCTCTGCAACCATTTTGAGCAGCGAAATGTAAAGCAGTTCGCCCAAAATTATCTTTTGCATTAACATTAGCACCCTTTTCAAGTAGAAATTCTACTACTTCTTTACGGTCACTACGAGCAGCAAAATGTAAAGCAGACATTCCTTTGCTGTCCATTACATGAATATTAATTTTTTTCCCAAGTAGAAATTCTACTACTTCTTTATGGCCACTACGAGCAGCAGAATGTAAAGGATTAACTTCATTTTTATATATTGCGTTAATATCTTTTATTCTATTTAGTACAATCTCAATCACATCTATATGACCATGTGCAGCAGCAATATTCAGTAATTGCTTAAAAACAGAAAGACTTTCATCAATCTTTTTTGAATTTTTTGTTATTAGAATATCTACTACCCTCTTGAACCCATTTTTAGCAGCTAAATGCAAGAAACTATTCCCTTCACCTCCTTCAATTTCAACTATTTTAACTCCAGCTTTGTTCAAAAGAGTTAACACACTTTTAGGAGTACAAAGAAATGGATAATGTACATCAAAATCCTCTTCTTCCAATTTTCTGTAGACATCAGGATACTGCTCTTTAAACTTACTTTTTATTTCATCAAATATACTATCACCTACTAGCGTTTGATCTTCTTCTACTTGGTGTAATATTTCTTCAAGTTTTTCAAACGACATAATCCTACCTTAAATCTAAAATATATAGTTTAATTATTATACATTCTTATAAAAAAATCAATTCATTTTGTCAAGAGGCTCTATGTTAAAGATAGCGAGCCCTAAGCTTTTATTCCTTCAGGTGCTTGCTGCTCTAAATTATTTTCTGCTACTTTTTCTATTTCAGTACTAGGCTTTGATACCATATATGTAATACCATCAACTGCTAGCGCCACTATTGCAATTGCAACTACTGCTACTATTATAGGCATCAAAACAACTTCAACCACTCCTGTTGTGAAGAGTGCTACTGCTATAGCAGTACCTAATACCGCAGTTAAACAACCAGCAATAAGACCTTTTACAACCGCTTCTTTTCTAAGTTGTTTTTGTTCTGCTTTTGTTGTTCCTAAAAGATTTCTTATCTCTCTACTTCTCGCTAAGCTTCTTGGAGTGTTACCATCATTATTTTTTAAAAAAGGGTTTGCTCCATTTTTAAGTAGAAGTTCTACTACTTTTGTCTTTCCACTTATAGCAGCGTAATGTAAAGAAGCAAATCCATTCACATCTACTGCTTCAATATATGCTTTGTTTTGGAGTAAAAGTGCTACTACATCTACATTGCCACTTTCAGCAACCACATGTAAAGGAGTATATCCACCCCTACCTACTGCTTTAACATTTGCTCCATTTTTGAGTAAAAGTGCTACTACATCCACATTACCACTTTTAGCAGCACTATGTAAAGCGGTACACCCAACAAAATCTACTGCTTCAACATATGCTTCATTTTTGAGTAAAAGTGCTACTACATCTACATTGCCACTTTCAGCAGCTATATGTAAAGGAGTACGTTCAGCCCAATCTACTGCGTTAACCTCAGCTCCAGCATTTATAAATTCTTCTACTTTACTTAGGTCACCTTTTTTGACAGCACTAAAAAGCTGTTTGTTTAGTTCTGCTTTGCTCATGATTCTCTCTAAATTAAAATATATAGTTTAATTATTACATATTTTTATGAAAAAGTCAATTCATCTCGTCAAGAGGCTCTATATTAAAGATAGCGAGCCCTGAAGCGATAACGTGCGCTAAAGCTTGCACGAGGAACATTCTTGCTGAAGTGAGACCCAAGTTATTCTCCTGTATAAATCGCATGTTTAAGTCGCTTTTGCCATATCCCCATAAAGCATGAAACACTTCTGCAACTTCAAGCAAATAGAAAGTAATACGATGTGGTTCACAAAGTCTTGCAGCAATTTCTACTACATCTGGCCACCTTGCTAGAGTTTTGATTAGAAATAGCTCACCATCAGTCTTTAAAAGTGATGGGTCTGCATCTGGTAGCGTTTTTGGAGCGTTACGCATTAACGAATGAGCACGCGCATGAGCATATTGTACATAAAAGACAGGATTATCTTTTGATTGTTCTTTAACCTTGGCAAAGTCAAAATCAAGAACCATATCATTCTTGCGTGTGAGCATTATAAAGCGAGTGATGTCTTTGCCTACTTCTTCGACTACATCTCTTGCTGTAAGAAAATTCCCTGATCTTTTGGACATCTTAACAGGCTTTTCATTCTCTAAAAAATTTACAATATTATGTAGTTTTACCTCTATTTTTGCTTGATTATCGCTCAAGGCAGAAACTACAGCTTTTAACCTTTTTGTATAACCACCGTGATCACTCCCAAGCTCCACTATCATGTTATTAAAGCCACGGGATATTTTATCAGCATGATAAGCAATATCTGATGCGAAATAAGTCCAACTGCCATCTTCTTTTTTCAGTGCACGATCAACATCATCACCAAACTCTGTAGCACGAAATAACAGTTCTTTCCTGGAAACCCAATTCTCACTTTCCTTTCCTTTTGGTTTTTCCAAATACCCCTCATACACTAAACCTTTATCAGACAAAATCTTCACACTCTCTTCAATTTTACCGCTTTTTTGCAGCTCATACTCTGAAGTAAAAACATCGTGATTTACTCCAAGTAAGTTCAAGTCTTCCTTTATTATCTCTAATATAGAACTTAAAGTATGCTCCTTAATCACTTGATTATCTTGAATTTCCAAAAGTTCTTTACCGTATTTTTTAGCCAGCCCCTCCCCTATTGGTTTTAGATATTCACCTGGATATAAACCTTTTTCTATGGTTATTTTTTCTCCAAGCGCTTCTTTGTATCTAAGATATACTGACTGAATCAATGTATCTATTTGTGCTCCTGCATCATTAATGTAATATTCTTTAGTAACTTTATAACCAACTTTTTTAAGTAAGTTTGCCAAAACATCACCAAATACAGCCCCTCTTGCATGACCAATGTGCAATGGGCCAGTTGGATTTGCAGACACAAATTCCACATTAATAGCCTGATTGTTTCCTATATCCAAATTTCCAAACTCTGTTTTTAATTCATTTATTTGTCTTAAAATTCCGTGCCACACTTCTGCCTTCAAATGCATGTTGATGAAACCTGGGCCCGCAACTTCCACTCTTGCAACTTCATCAAAGAGCTCAAATTCCTTTGCTAAAATCTTTGCAATTTCTATAGGATTCTTCTTTTCGTGTTTGCCAAGCACCATAGCAACATTGGTATAAACATCACCATGCGCTCTATTACTTGGCGGTTCCACAATAAAATTTTCTATACTTGTATTGATAACATTCTTCTTTTTTAACTCATTCAACTTACTCAAGATTAGGCCAGAGACTTTCTTAAAGATGTGCATCGACTAAAAATTATGAAAACTTTTAACAATATATCATACAAGTAAGGTTAATTAAAGGCTTACCTCCAATACGACGTAGATGGCTGTGTAACATCACTTACATCTATGCTTGATTGAGGCATGAGTAAATCCTTTCTACTGGCGAAGTTTTGCCTAAGCATAGTTAGTAATTCTCTGCCTCGTCCCGTACTCTCCGCAAGAGAAATCGGACTATTTCCCCGTTCATCTTTCTTGTATGAGTCAGCACAATAAAAGGTCATTACGTTTTTTATCATATTATATACTATTTTAGTTCTTTCGACATCTGTAGCATCTGTTATTAAATAAAGCTCAACTAATTTAGTTAATATACTTTTGCCATTATCATTTGCGGTACGTAAAGATTGATATTGTAAAGTACCATTAATATCTGCACCTTCATCCAATAGTTTTGCTATTTCTGTATAATTAGTTCGGAGTTTTGTTATACATAATATAAATAACTTATTATTAGCAGTCTGTTTTTTCTTTTCTGCTTCCTCTAAAAGCATTTTCGCAACTCCTACAGCAAAATCTTTTGGTATTTTCCCATCATTATTTTTCAATAATGGATCAGCTTTGTGCTCAATTAAAAGTTTTATTGCATTGTCATTTTGATACCAAGCAGCGCAGTGCAGAGGTGTGTTACCAAATTCATTTTTTTCAATGACCTTTATTTCAGTTCGTAATAGAGTCCCTATTATTGATTTATCATGGCAGCAAGCAGAATAATGCAGAGGAGTATTTCCTATATTATCTTTTTGATTAACATCTATACCATTTGCTAACAGATATTTTACATTCCATAAATTTCTATTTATAACACTATAATGCAAAGGAAATTTAGCTTTATACTCACTTTCGTTCATAACTTACTCCATAAAACTTTAATATTTAATTTTATGGAAGCTAATATTAAATATTTATAAATACTTTATTTACTATAATTAAAGGCTTACCTACAAGCACGTTCATATGATTTAGATGCCTGCTCAACGTCCATGCTTGTTTGAGGCTTCTTATAAAGTTCAGCATCTGCAAATATCATCACTCTTAACAGCTCGTTATCACATTTTTTATGAGCAAGATAAGTTGCGCTATCTCCAAACTCATCTATTTTACGAGGATCTCCACCACACTGTATTATAATTTTTATATAAGAAGATAGACGTTTCTTATAAATATTGTTAGGATTGTTAGGTCTAATATCTAAATAATCTCTCACAAGCATAGTTAGTGGACTTCTACCATTAGTATGGCCTATCATGCTCTCTCTAGCAAAACCATTAATATCTGCCCCTTTTGCTATTAACTGCATTACTTTTTTCTGATTAAATATATCTTTACAGCACAATGAAATTAATTTATTAGTGGCATCTTGATCATAAGATTTTTGATTTTTGGAAGTATTTGCTAGTGCTTGAGTATTGGTTGTAGATACATTTCTATCTATAGTAAATTCCTCTACTCCTAAATTTCCAATGTAAATTTTTAACTCAAGTAATTGATTCTTACTAACAGACGTATAATATTTGAGATTATTTTCAATAATTTTCAGTTTTTTAAGAGCTGTTTCTTTAGGCATATCCAAAAAATCCTTATTAATGCCTGAAGCTATAATATCGAGCGGTGCATTCCCTCTATCATCATCTATATCAACTTTACCTTTCATTTGTAGTAGCGCTAGAAACTGTGATATTGTTCCTAATTCAGAAATGATATGCATAGGAGTTTTTCCTTGAGTCCATGGTATTTTGTAATTTGGACCAATAATATTCCTTTTTAAGATTATATATTCTGCTATCACTTTTAATAGCTGTTTATTAATATTCTTAGTAGCAATGGAAAACATACTATTTCCATGCTTATCTTGTAAAAATGGATTTGCTCCTTTTGACAACAAGTAACCTATTATATCTAAATGACAGCACTGATCAATATAGCCTTGTGTGGCAATAGTTAGAATACTCTTGCCATTATAACTGCTTATTCCATTAATATTTGCACCTTTGTTTAAGTGACGCGCAATGAACATTTTAGTTAATGAATAAGGAAAGTCAGCAGTTAAAATATCAGTCTCTTGTTGATTTTTATTGCCTAACATAATCTTCCTCACAACCAATAATACACTCAACTATATTACAGTATTTTTAGATTATGGAAAATATTAAATTTTTTGCTGTGTAAGTTCCCATAGATAACATACGAAATAAATTATACTTCTTTCGAAACTCTGTTTATGGTGAGAAATTCTTAGGAGAGGCGCAGGCGAGCACCGCAGAATACTCAGATGTATTTGAGAAGCGTAGACAAGCTTCAACAACAAAATTGCTATCAGAAATCGAGTTTCATAAGTGATTTTGAAAGTATATGACATGCTGTATCAACATGCTCATCCTCAATTATAAGCGGAGGAGTGATTCTGATTACTTTATTGTTCAAAACTTTAGTTAATATTAACCCCATATTAAGACACTGACTGACAATTTTATCTGCCAAAGGAGTTCTAAGCTCTATTCCAATTAGCAACCCTTCTCCACGAATTTCTGAAATTAACTCTGGGAACTCTGTAGCTAACAGTGACAATTTTTCTTTTAAATATCCACTCACTCTTTTAACGTGATCAAAAAAGCCGTCTTTTAGCATGATATCAAGTACTGCATTACCAACAGTCATAGCAAGCGGATTACCACCATAAGTTGAGCCATGAGTCCCTGGAGTCATTGCTTCTGCTATATGATCTTTTACTAAACATGCGGCTAGTGGAAATCCGTTACCCATCGCTTTAGCGCAGGTTAGCATATCAGGTTCAACATCGACGTTTTGATAATGAAATAAAGAACCAATACGACCATACCCGCATTGCACTTCATCAAAGCATAAGATTATTCCTTGAGCTTTTGTTATTTCTCTTACTTTTTTAAGATATTCCGTGTTCAGCGGATATACCCCACCCTCACTTTGTATAGGCTCTAAAAACACAGCGGCTGTTTCATCGGTAATTTTTTCTTCTAGTGCTTTAATGTCATTTCTTGGAACTTTGTCAAAGCCGGAAAGCAGTGGAGCAAAACCTTCACGTGCTTTTTCGTTTCCACCAGCAGAAATAGCAGCAATGCTGCGTCCGTGAAATCCTCCTTCAATTGTAATTATGCGATTGCGTTTCGCTTGCCCTTTTGAATAAAAATGTCGGCGAATAAACTTAATCGCAGCTTCAGTAGCTTCAAGTCCACTTGAGCAAAAGAATACCTTATCTGCAAAAGTAAGTGTTGTTAAACGCTCAGCAAGTCTTTCTTGCTCTGGAATGGTAAAAACATTAGAGCAGTGCCATAATGAGTTCAATTGCTCATTCAGTTTACCAGTAATGTGCGTATGACAATGCCCTAAAGAAGTTGTAGCAATGCCTGCAGCAAAATCCAGGTATTGTTTGTTACTTTCATCAAAAAGATATACACCCTCTCCTTTAATTATGGGAATTTCAAGTCTATTATAAGCATTAACAATACAACTCATTTTAAGTATTGTGATATTACCTATATTATATCTTAAATGAGTCTATTAACCCAAGGCTTTTTCTGGTTCATGCAAAAACCTTTCAATTGTCAGATTTGTGCAATTATAATTGTTACTAAAAGGATTTGTTTCACAATTACGCCAATCATCATTATCTACTTCCTGATGAATACGATTTGTCTGTTGATTGCTACAATTTCCTACTCCTTGAAAATATGGACTAAAGGGATTTGTTGAATCTCCTCTCCAGTCGTTTTTGTAGTGATTTTTATGACTTACATTTTCAGTGACTACTTTTACCTTTGATTTTGGATTTCTTTCTTCACTATTACTTCTAACTACAACCCTTACAACTTCAACAGACTGGCTCTTTTCTAAAACACGCTCTGTATTCTCTTGAGCATATATTGATGATTTGCTCAATACAGAAAGAATTGTCAACGCAACCATAGGTACAAAAGCAACAGCTAATAATGTGCTGCTAGAAATACCTAGAAAACTACTCATACTGTTGGCAAGTTCAAGCATGGTTGGCAAAAACTGTTGACCTTTTATCAATGCCTCTATAGCAAGGCCGCAACTTAGTGTGGCAACTCCGGCTATTATACTGCAAAGTAAGACTTTTATAGCTACAGGAGCTATTTGTTTTAAAATGCTAAGTTTATCTTCTTGGCCATCAAAATTCCATTCTTGTAAATGGTTAAAATCTATCTCTAAAGGAGTGATAGACAAAATATTGTCATTTATTAAAGAAGGAGCCAAAGAAATAGATACTGGTTGACTGTTTATCAACTCACTAGAATTTATAATATCATAATCAGGCAGTTCAGCACCAGCTGCAAGGGTGGATAATGGTATATCTGAAGCTTTAGAAGCGCCGCCTTTCGTGGAGGAGCTACTACTTTGGCTACTACTTTCCTGATTGAATAATTTCTCATAAATTAGAATCAAAAATAACAATAATATGCCTGTTATAGATAAAATTTTTACTTCAGGAGAAAAAGACATAATGGAATTGATAAACTCTTCCGCGCCTGCAGGGTTATTAATTGCAGAATATCCAAACGTATATAGAATAAACATAAGAAATAGGCTAAAATAGCTTTTAACCATGGAATATAGATTTATTTTCTTACTAAATTGCTGCATTTCTTAACCTCTTACACTATTTCAACTAAAAATTGATACTATGCTACAAATTCTCACAAAAAGAGAATTAAAACATACGATATTCTAGCTGGTGTAATTTAATAAATAGTTAATTTAACTCTCTAATTTATTTAAGAAATCTTAATGACGTTTAATCCACTCACTTTTCTATTTTCCATATCATGGTGAGCTTGAATTATTTCATCAAATTTATACCTTTTATTAATCCGTACAGTTAAGAGTTTTTTTCTCAGCATTTCAAAGATTTCCATTGCTGTCAGCACCAATGTGAACCTATGACGCTTGTAATGATATATTGAAGTTCCAGTTGCAAATAATGAACGTGAACTAAGTAAAGAAAAACTCACAGGAGCGCTACCTGATATTTGTCCATAGGAAACATATATTCCAAACCTGCATAAAGATTCAAAAGAAACTTTGCCTGTAGTGTAACCTATAGGATCATACACGGCCCCTACCCCTTTATCCTGTGTGATCTCCATAATTTTAGAAACGAAGTCTTTATCATTATGGTTTATTGCATATGTGCAGCCATTTTGTAAAGCTGTCTTCATTTTTTCGTCAGAGCTTACAGAGCCTATCACTATGCCCTTTTTATTCTTTGCCCATTGACATATTATTTGCCCTAAACCACCGTTAGCCCCATGAACTAGCACAAAAGCACCAGGTTTTATTTTATAAGACTGGTTAATTAAATAGTGCGCTGTCATACCTTTAAACAGCACTGCAGCCACCACTTCATCCGGTATTTCATCTGGAACTTTTATCAGATATTTCTGGTGTATAATACGCTTCTCACAATACGCACCTGGTGGAGCAGTGCAGTATGCAACCCTATCTCCGATTTTTAAACCATCACCTATTTTTCTACCAAGCCTCTCAACAACGCCAACTGCTTCCATTCCAAGAACTGCAGGTAGGTCTTTAATTTTACGGATACCTTCCCTATGCTCAACGTCATAACGATTCAAGCCAATAACTGTATGACGTACTAAAACCTCTTCACCTTTTGGCTCGCCTATATCTCTATTTACAAGCTCTAATACTTCTGGTCCTCCAGTCTTTTTGATGAGTACAGTTTTAACCATTTGCTTGATATCTATTTTGCTTCGTAATATTTTTCAACCAGTTTATTAAGTAATCTGACACCAAATCCCACCGCTCCTCTTGGACAAATGTCAGTACCTTTTTCATGCCATGCAGAACCTGCGATATCCAAATGTGCCCAACAAGTATCATTTACAAAACGTTGTAAAAACTGTGCAGCCATTATGCTATCCCCCCCAGATCCTGCAGGAGCAATATTTTGCACATCAGCAATTGGTGAATCGATTATTTTATCATACGCTTCATTCATAGGAAAACGCCATAATTTTTCATTTACTTCATTTCCTGCATCAATCAGGTGATTAGATAATTCGTCATTATTTGAAAAAAGACCAGCATATTCGTTATTACCAAGTGCAACAACAATAGCTCCAGTTAAAGTTGCAAGATCAATCATAAATTTCGGTGAAAATCTCTTTTGTGTATACCAAAGAGCATCCGCAAGTATTAACCTTCCTTCCGCATCAGTGTTTAATACTTCTATTGTCTGCCCAGACATTGAAGTGACTACATCGCTTGGTCTTTGAGCATTACCACCCACAGCATTTTCTGCAAGCGCAACCACACCAATAGCATTTACTTTTGCTTTTCGTCCCGCCAAAGCGTGCATAACGCCAACCACAGCAGCAGAACCTGCCATATCATATTTCATTGATTCCATACCGCGCGAAGGTTTCAGTGATATACCTCCAGTGTCAAACGTTATACCTTTTCCAACAAAAGCAACTGGTTTTTGTTCTTTATCAGCTCCATTCCACTTTATGATTACTAATTTCGGTTCTTTACTACTTCCTTGTGCTACTCCAAGCAAAGCACCCATATTTTCTTTTTCCATTTGCTTTTTATCCAGGACTTCAACTTCAAGTCCTAATTTAGTAAGTTCGCTTTTAATACTATCAGCATAAGATTCTGGATATAGAATATTAGGAGGTTCTGTAACAAAAGAACGCGCGAGGAATATGCCTTCACCTTCTTGCCTTAGGCGTTCAAATAATTTTTCAGCGCTGTTTAATTGATCATCTTTTGCTAATACTGTAATTTCTTCTATCTCTGTGATTTTTTCATCCTTTTTAGTCTTGTATTTATCAAACTTAAAGCTACGTAAAAACGCACCATATGCAATATTTGCTGTAATTTCCCCACTATCCTCAACCAAAACTGCAGCTTGTTTAATTTTCAATCTATTCAGCTCGCAATATACTTTACCACCAATGTTTAATGCTTTATTTTCATTCCATTCATCTTTTTTGCCAAGTCCAACTACTATAGCGTTTTTTCCTTCTGATAAAGTGATAGAAGAAAACTCACCAAAACTTCCATTAAAGTCACTGAATTGCTTTATATTATCTACAATCTGCTTTCCTTGCAAAACTCCACAGTCACTTATGGTTTCACTTCCTTCAAACAAACCTGTGACTACTGTTTTAAAATCAGATGAAATCTTAGAAATTTTGATCTTCATTACTTATAGCTCCATATTCAATTATTGGTAATGTTTACCAGTTTGACCAAAAAACACAAGTTATTTTACTTTATTTTGTACAATTTCCTATTTTACTCACACAGCTTATTGAAAAACAAGGAGATTAAAATAAGTACATAGAACTAAGTGGAAGAAATTAAAGAAAAGGCCATTTAAAAAAGCAAACTCAACAATATTTATCAGGATTTATGATATTTATCAGGATTTATGAATAACAGAGTAGCATGGAAAAAATTGTGCTTTGGAAATTACAAGTATAGCTAAAGTGAAAATCTTAAATTTTAATATAATATATAAAAAAATATTAATATACTTATATTTTTATAAAATTAATATGATTTATATAATTATAGCATTAAATACCACAAAATCCGCGGTTTTAGCTCAATAAATCTGGTATATGAAGGCAATTTTGGAAATGCTGATTCGTATAATAACTTTAAATAATGCACATAGAAAATTTTAAAATTGTCGCACTTGGGTTGGTGGTATAGCAATACTATGGTAATAATCTCTGAATGCGCAATTTCCGGTGTCCTGGTTGGCTTTTTACTGGTTGGCAGGAGTTTTTCTGCAAAATTTTTGTCGACTGAATTGCAAAAATCATCGATTAGGAAAAATAATTCTATTATATTTTTATTCATGGGTAACCTCGTATAGTTTCAAATATTTGCCGAGTTTACCCGATCTCTTTGGCTTTTCTATTGTTTTTTAATCCAGAATTGGGGTTATAAGAGCTTATTATTGCAGATAAAAAATGGGGCTACCACTCAGTGTATTGGATTGGATAGAATTCGAACCAGTTGCAGGGCCATCGGGCTTTGTTGCATCGCTACGCAAAGGTTTAAAATTATTAATAAAACTTTCCCTTTTTTCGTCATTCCAGTGCGTGACACTGGGATCTAGCGAACTTGCTTGCAAGTGAGCATAATGGATAACGAAAAGGATAAAAGTTTTTATGCTAAGATACAGTATTTTAATGGAATTGCACTGCAAAATGGATCCCAGTGTCACGCACTGGGATTGTAAAGGTCAACTAATTCGATGACAAAAATGTTAAGATAAAAGAAACATTTTTGAGGGAGTTAGGTATGAGAAGAAACACAGAAGATAAAACTTTAGAGAGAAATTACCAAAGTAAATGGAGATTTTTGATCAAAGAATATGAGCAAACAAAGGCAAAAAAGCATCCATTTTATAGATTTGTAGGCGATTTTTATCACGCTAATGGAATCAACAGACAAACATTCTGTAAATATTATAATAGGTATAGAAATAGCGGATTAGAAAAAGAGTTTTTACCAAGAAAAAGAGGTCCAAGATGGGAAAGTAGAAGAACAGATATTGAAATAGAAAAAGCAGTTATAGAGGAGCGGAAAAAAGGGATAAATAAATATGAAATTTGTGCTATACTAGCAAAAAAGTTGGGCAACAAAACACCTTCTCCATCTGGTATATATAATATTATTAAGAGAGCCGGCATGAATAAGTTGAGCACAAAAGAAAAAGAGGTGAAGAGAAAGATAATCAGGGAAAAAGCTGGAGAACTGGCGCATATAGACTGTCATTATTTGAGTAAAGATATGATAATAAATGAGAGCAAAAGATACTATTTAGTGTGTGTAATAGACGATGCAAGCCGTATAGCATGGGCAGAAGTTTTAGAAAATATTCAGAGTCTGAATGTAATGTTTGCAGTGCTCAGATGTTTTAATTATATAAAGCAAAGTTACAGTATTCAGTTCAAAGAAGTAATGACAGACAATGGACCAGAGTTTGCATCAAGAAGTAATTTGGATGGACATCCATTTGAAAGAATGTTAGTTGAAATTGGCTTAAAGCATTTATATACAAGGCCATATAGACCACAAACAAATGGCAAAGTAGAGCGCTTTTGGCGGACTTTAAATGATGATTTGATTGAGGGAACAACGTTTGAGACCGTTCAAGAATTTAAGGATGAATTGTTTAGATATTTAATTTATTACAATGAACACAGGCCGCATCAAGCTCTTGGAGGTATTACTCCTTTGAGCTTTTTGCAAAATTTGTCAATGAATTAGTTGACCTTTACAGGGATGACAGGAGGAGAATACTGGAATAACAGCTTTAGTTAACACTTAACATCAGTACTTTACTGGATGTTCTTACAGTTGTGGATCAAGTCATAGTATAACAGAAAAACCTTACTTACGTTAGCAGTTTTTAACTGACTAAAATCTTCTCTTATTTATTTCTTTTACTTCTGATTTGTAGCAGATCTACAAAAATAATTAATATATTAAATATAGTGTAAATATTCGAAAATAAAATGAAACATTGAGTAATATTCTCTATAATTAAATTTTTGAATGAAAAAATGACAGTTCGTGTAGGAATAAATGGCTTGGGCAGAATAGGCAAAAGTGTACTGCGTGCTATTTTTGAAATAGAAAAGTACAGTAAGCAAATAGAAGTTGTAGCTGTAAATGGATCAATGAGCGTTGAGCAGCATGCACATTTGATTAAGTATGACTCTGTTCACGGTAAATTTAATGGTGAAATTGATTTTAGCGAATCTGAAAATTGGCTATCCATAAACGGCAGAAAATTTTCTTTATTTAGAGAGCGTAGTCCTGAAAATATTCCTTGGGATGTTGATGTAGTACTTGAATGTACCGGTGCGTTTAACAAGAATTCAGATGCAATGAGGCACAATGCGGAAAAAGTCATTGTTTCGGCCCCGGTTGCAGATAGCGATGTAACTATAGTTTATGGTGTAAATAATCACATGCTTAAAAAAGAGCATAAGGTGATATCAGCAGGTTCATGTACTACAAATTGCCTTGCTCCGATTGCACAAATTTTGCACTCTAATGTTGGAATAAAAAGTGGTTTTATGACCACCATACATGCTTATACGAATGATCAAAATATCCTTGATGGCAATCATAGGGATTTGCGTAGAGCCAGGGCTTGCGGGCTATCTATGGTGCCAACTACAACTGGGGCAGCAAAAACAATTGGTTCTATTATTCCAGAATTGCAAGGAAAGATTGATGGTACTGCAATCAGAGTACCGGTTAGTAATGTTTCTATGATTGATTTTAAGTTTACAACTGACAAGAAGGTAACGGCTGAAGAAATTAATGAAATATTTAAACGCTACTCTCAGCAAGTGACACTGGAATCAATAGTGGAAGAAAAAGAAAAGACTCCAGTGTCAGACACTAGAATGACAAGTAGTTTTGAAATGTCAAATGCGCTTTTTGTACTTTCTATATGTACCGAGCCTTTAGTTTCAATAGATTTTGTACATAATCCTTATAGCGCAGTTGTGGACTTAACTGGTACATACGTTATAGGTGATATCTGCAGAGTTGCAGCATGGTATGATAATGAATGGGCTTTTTCACTTAGAATGTTAGACATAGCGTTATTGTGCTATAATAGAGCATGAATGAGAAATTAAATAACAACGCTTCATTTTATGAGCACTTTGCAGAACTAAGAAAAAGGGTGATTTTTTGCTTCTTGTTTTTTTGTGTTGCTTTTGGTTTATGTTATTATTTTAAGGAAAATATATATCGATTTTTACTTTCACCTTTAATAGAGGCCACAAAAGGCAGCAATGGTTTTTCTTTAATTTACACAGATTTAACAGAAGCGTTTTTTGTGTATCTCAGAGTTGCGATAATGAGTGCAATTTTATTTTCCTTTCCTGTATTTGCATGGCAATTCTATATGTTTTTAGCGCCTGGGTTATATAAAAGCGAAAGGGCAGTATTGTTACCATACTTAATTGCAACGCCAGTTTTATTCGTAATGGGTGCCACTGTAGTTTATTACTATATATTTCCTTTAGCGTGGAAATTCTTCATTACTTTTGAACATAGTGGTAAATCTTTTGGTATACCAATAGAGTTCATGCCATCAGTGAGCGAATATTTAGATCTTGTGCTCCAATTTATGTTTGCATTTGGCACTGCATTTCAAATTCCAGTCATACTCACATTAATGGTGAGAGTTGGGTTACTTAGTGCACAAAGCTTGTCAAATAAACGCAGAATCGCAATAGTAGTAATTTTTATTCTCGCTGCAATTTTAACTCCACCTGATGTACTCAGCCAAGTAGGACTAGCAATTCCTATGTTGATTCTATATGAATTGTCTATTTTGATATGTAAGTATATCGAGAAGAAAAAAAAGTAAATAGACTTCTTTCGAAACTCTACTTCTGTGGGAAATTGCGTTGTCGCTTCGGTGCTCAAATCCTCATGTATGTTCAATACACTGCGGTTTTCCGCTCCGTGTGCTCCTAGCACTTGCCTCGCACAAGCGAGTTTCGAAAGAAGTCTGACTTGAACAACAACTGTATGAGCATTTTATTTCAAAGGTGACGTTATGGTTATAAGGCCACCAATTTTTATTGCTACTCAATTACCTTGCTGACGTATATAGAAACATTTTCATAGTTACTAGAATAATAATTATCTATTTGAGCATTTGCATTAACTTCTAAAGATAAAGAAAGAGTCTGCTCTTTTATGTATTCATTCCAATTATTTACTGCCTCCTTAATTTTTTCATCTTCTGTTTTGATTATAACTTTAACACGATCAGATATATGAAAATCCGCCTGTTTTCTGGTTTCTTGAATGAGCCTTACAACATCCCTTGCAAGTCCCTCTAGAATTAATTCATCACTTAAAGTGGTATTTAGTATCACAATTCCCTTATTATTATCAAACACGGAAGAAAATTCACTGTTTGCCTTTAATAACAACTCATACTCGTCTTTTTCTATAATGTAGTTCTCTGATTCGTCTCCCAAAAGTATGAGACCTCTTTCTGTCGTTCCAGCGTATGACGCTGGAAGCTGGATCCCAGTGTCACGCACTGGGATGACAGGAGATGGTTCTTGGGTGGCATGATGGAAGGGTTCTGGGATAACAGTTTCTTCAATTTGCTGCCATTTGCCTTGCTTCACATATTGTACTAATTTCTTGATTTTATCTGGCATCCTCTTGCCAAGTAATGGAAAATTTAATTTCAATTCTAGCGATGCAACTTCCTTTAATTCACTCGCTATTTTCAATTCTTTTACATTTACTTCGCTTTTTATGATTTCTTGGTACTCTCCAGTAAGGAAATCACATGAAGACTTATGATAGATTGTCATGCTGCCAAGCGGCTGACGCACCCTTATGTTATAAGTATTTCGAATTGATAATGCAGCGTTACATATTTCTTTTACTAAATCCATTTTTGCGGTGAGCTCATGATCAAACTTCTCCAATGGTGGAAAATCAGATAAATGTACCGATGATTTTTTATATTTAAGCCCTTGCCATATAGTTTCTGTTGTGAGTGGAAGTAAAGGAGCTGAAGCCCTCAATATATAATAAAAAACTGTGTATAAAACATTATAAGCATCGATTTTATCCTGATCTAAGCTTTCTTTCCAAAAACGCTCACGACTCTGGCGAATATACCAATTGTTTAGCACCTCAAAAAAGTCCATTAGAATTTTGCAAGCTTCTTGAGAATTATACTGATTCATAGCAGTCTGGATTTTCTGTATAGCTTCAAAGCACTTAGAAATCATGTAGCGATCGAGAGTGTTTTTATAATCCTTGCAAATTTCAGCTTTAATTCCATCTGCATTTGCATACATAGTGAAGAAGTGGTAGCTATTCCAAATAGGTTTTATCACGTTTCTCAGCACATCACGTATTGAATTCCCTTCTTTATCAAGCAGCAAGTTCCCACCACAAACAATAGAGCCAGAAAGCATAAGAAAACGCAGAGCGTCAGAACCATATTGGTCAAAAACTTCCATTGGGTCTGCGTAATTGTTCAAACGTTTGGATAATTTTTGTCCCTTTACATCTAAAACAACGCCATGACATATGCAATTTTTAAATGGTTCGCGATCAAATAGAGCGGTAGATAATACAAACAGCGTATAAAACCAACCTCGAGTTTGTGCTATGTATTCAGTGATAAAATCTGCAGGAAAATTATTTTCAAACCACTCTTTATTTTCAAATGGATAGTGGACTTGTGCAAATGGCATTGAGCCAGACTCAAACCAGCAGTCAAATACATCAGGCACACGACGCATAGTTGATTTTCCAGTTGGATCATCAGGATTTGGCCTTGTTAAAGTATCAATAAATGGTCTATGTAAATCATCCACTTTTACATTAAAATCTCTTTCAAGCTCTTCTATTGAACCATACACATCCACTCTTGGGTACTTTGCATCATCTGACTGCCACACAGGAATTGGAGTGCCCCAGAAACGATTACGCGAAATTGACCAATCATGCGCTCCTTCAAGCCACTTTCCAAATTGACCATCCCTGATATGATTTGGCATCCAATTAACTTTTTTGTTTAGCTCCATCATTCGATGCTTAAATTTTGTAACAGCCACGTACCAAGAAGGCATAGTGCGGTATATTAAAGGAGTATCAGTCCGCCAGCAGTGTGGATAATTGTGAATATATTGCTCAGTTTTAAACCAATTTCCCTGCTCTTTTAGTTTTTTTATTACTATATCATTTGTATCAAAAACGTGAATGCCAGCTAGATCTGGTACTTCAGCAGTAAATTTTGCACTGTTATCGATTGGACAAATGGCCGGAATGTCATGAATTTTGCAGAGATTAAAGTCTTCTTCACCAAACCCAGGAGCTGTGTGTACAACTCCAGTGCCGTCTTCTTCTGTAACATAATCAGCAATAAAAACGTGAAATGCATTTTTTGTGTCTTTAAAATAGTCAAACAGTGGCTTGTAAGAAAGACCTGCTAGATCATTTGCTGTAAGTTTTATGTTACAGTCTTCATATTGAATATTGCTCTTTGTACAGTGGTCAATAAACTTCTCCAAATAGCTTTCAGCGAAGATATAAATTTCATTTTGATTTGGTATCATTCCAGCGCTACTATCTGTTATCCCAACACTACTATCTGTCATTCCAGCGCTATTATCTGTCATTTCAGTGCTACTATTTGTTATCCCAGTGCTTGACACTGGGATCCATGATTCCTTTTCTCTGGATTCCAGCGTCACGCGCTGGAATGACACCGAAGAGTGGATTGACACTGCACAATACTTTATATCCTTTCCTATTGCCAAAGCTAGATTGCTTGGTAGTGTCCAAGGAGTTGTTGTCCAGGCTAACAACCTACACTTTTCTGCAATATCTTTAAGCTTTTGTGGTTCCTCTAACAGCTCAAATGCAACGGTTACGGCTTTACTGGCCTTTTCCCTATAAGCATTATCCAGTCTTGTTTCAAAATTAGATAACGGAGTTTCGCATGCCCAGCTATAAGGCACAACACGGACTGATTCATATACTAAACCTTTATCATAGAGTTGTTTAAATGCCCACATGACCGATTCCATGAACGACTTATCCATAGTTTTATAGCCACTCTGAAAATCCACCCATCTTGCTTGCCTATTTACGTATTTTTCCCATTCTGAAGCAAATTTCATCACGGAGGTGCGGCAATGATTGTTAAACTTATCGATGCCAAATTTTTCTATCTCGGTTCTACCCGATATTCCAAGCTCCTTTTCAGCACCCATTTCAGCCGGCAGTCCATGGCAATCCCAACCGAATCTTCGTTCAACTCTTTTTTGGAGCATCGTTTGATATCTTGCAAATGCGTCTTTTATGAAACCAGTAAGCAAATGTCCATAATGCGGTAGCCCGTTTGCAAATGGAGGCCCATCATAAAATACAAAGCAATTATCTAAAGAGCGCTCTTCCACTGACTGCTCAAATACTTTATTTTCTTGCCAGAATTTTATAATTTCCTTTTCCAGTGATGGAAAATTAGGGCTGCTTGTTGTATCAGGGTAATGCTTTGACTTCATGTTCACTTTAACTTCAAGTAAAACCAAAGAATATACCGCTTTCCAGAAAATTACAAATTTAAGAGGATTAAACTTTGCTTCTATAGTTATTAGTTTATCACTACTTATTTGGCATTTTTGTATATTATGACAATATATGCATTATATTTATTTTATTATGGAGTAATTTATGTGTGATGCTAGTAATGATAAAAGTTGGCCTTATCAGGAATTTCATGATTCCAATAAAAGTAGCAACGAATCTAGTAGATCTAGTCAGGTGAACTGGGGTAGTAAAATATATCACTATCTCGGTGAAGATATACAAATAACAAAAAAAGAAGGTAGAGGATTATTAAAACAACCAAGTAGTAGCATAAATGTTGTTAGGATTGACTGGAAAGGAGCAGTATGCGATAATGTTTACCGCCAGTATTAATAAATTTAAAAGTAAATAGAATTGAAGCTATAATCACTTGAGATGACAGGTGTTTATAAGAGCTTGACTTAAGCGCTTCACGCCTCTAAAATTTTTCTTTTAAGCGCTGCCCACAATGTCAATAATGATATTAAATATATTTCAAATAATACTAGTTATTGTTTTGGTGATTTTAGTTCTTTTGCAGCCACCTGGCAGTAGCTCACTAAGTGGTTTTAGTAGTTCGCAACAGGGACTCAATTCAATGGTTCCAATGAAATCTTCTGCAAATCCGCTCAGCAAAATAACGGCTATAATAGCTGGGTTGTTCATTATAAACACATTACTGTTATCGGGATTATCTTCAAAAGACGTGCATAAAAAATCGATTGCAGAGAAAATCATATTAGAAAAAAAACAAGAAAAAGAATCTACTTCCGTTCCATTTGAAAATTAATGAAAGAGGCAACTTGCACTAAATTTATCTTTGTAACAGGTGGAGTTGTATCGTCACTTGGGAAAGGCCTTGTTTCTTCGAGTGTTGGTGCGCTCCTTCAAGCCCATGACTTTAAAATACACATTAGAAAACTTGATCCTTATTTAAATATTGATCCTGGAACAATGAACCCTACTCAACATGGTGAAGTGTTTGTTACAGAAGATGGTGCTGAAACTGACTTGGATTTAGGTAATTATGAGCGTTTTACTGGTATTAACGCAACAAAAGATGACAATATAACAACTGGTAAAGTGTATCATGAGTTATTAAAGAAAGAGAGGCACGGTGACTACTTAGGCAAAACTGTGCAAGTTATTCCACATGTTACGGATTTAATTAAGTCTTTTATTTCTAATAATACGGAAGATCTAGATTTTGTAATATGTGAAATAGGTGGAACTGTAGGTGATATCGAAAGCCAACCATTTTTAGAAGCCATACGTCAAATTAGCTATAAGCTCGGAAAACAGAGAGTTATTCTTATACATTTGACTTTAGTGCCATATCTTGCTGCAGCGCAGGAATTAAAGACAAAACCGACACAACATTCGGTTCGAGAGTTAAATTTTGCAGGATTACAACCAGATATTATATTGTGTCGCAGCGAAAAAAAGATTTCCAAAGATCAAAGAGAGAAAATAGCTAATCTTTGTAATGTGCCTCTATCTAATGTTATTCCAGCTCCTGATGTAAGTCATATATACGAGTTACCAGCACTCTATAGCCAATATGGGCTTGATACACAAATTTTAGAACATTTTAATTTAAGTAAGCCAAAGCCAAGTTTGATATCATGGCAAGAAATAATAAATACCATTAAGAATCCAACGCAGAAAATTATTATATCAGTAGTCGGAAAATATACAGAATTTCCAGATGCGTATAAGTCGTTGGTAGAAGCACTGACTCATGGAGCGATTTTTAATAAAGTAAACATCAAGATACATTGGGTTAATTCAAGAGTGCTAAGTGAGAAAACTGTAGAAGAAGAATTAAAAAATTCTCGTGCAATCCTTGTGCCTGGAGGTTTTGGTGATCATGGAATCGAAGGTAAAATTTTAGCAATCAATTACGCCCGTATAAATAATATTCCATTTTTTGGAATATGTTTTGGTATGCAGCTTGCGGTTATTGAATTTGCTCGCAATGTTTTAAAACTTGAAGATGTACACTCTGAAGAGTTTTATGATTGTAAAAACCCTATTGTAAAATTACTTGATAGCCAAAATAGCAATTTAGGTGGAACCATGAGGCTTGGTGCATATAAATGTAGCGTAAACTTAGATTCAAGAGTGATGAATATATATGGCAGTTCTACCATCTCAGAGAGGCATAGACATAGGTATATTATCAATTCTGATTATAAAGATGATTTAGAGAAAAATGGGCTGATATGTAGCAGCATATCAGAAGATGGTACATGTGTAGAAGCAGTGGAACTAGAAAATCATCCATGGTTTATCGGAGTGCAATTTCATCCAGAATTTCAATCAAAGCCATTTTCTCCACATCCTCTTTTTGTATCATTTATTAAAGCAGCAGTTGATAAAGAAACAAAAGTCTGATAGAATTTAATAAATAAGGCTAACAGAGAGGGGTAGGTGTTAGATAATATTATATATCTATATGAATATACAAAGGAATTATTAGAATATGTAAACGGATCTGCGGATCAGCCTGTAAAGAATGAAATAAGTGCAATACTAGATGCAGAAGAAGCTGAGCGTAATGAAACCATAAGTCGTATTGCAATAGAACATGATTATGCAAAAAGCGACGTTAGCGACAGTGTTGATGGAAATAACAACATGTTATCATGCAATAACATTATTCATGCTCCGGCTGTAAAGGTTAAATTCAATGAGCCAAGAAGTGAGGTCTACGGCTTAAGAAAGGTAAAAAAGATTAAAGGAGAAAGCTATATTTCTTGTAATACTCAGTAAATGTTTAACAATTTCCACATGAAACTTGCCATAGAGCAAGCTAAAATTGCAAAAGAAATGGATGAGGCGCCAATAGGAGCTGTAATAGTAAGTGGAGATAATGTAATTGCTTCAGCATACAACATGACTGTTACGTCTAATGACCCAACAGCGCATGCGGAGACATTAGCAATCAGGCAAGCATGTGAATTACTTTCAACTTCAAGACTTTGTGAGTTTGACATGTATGTAACATTAGAGCCGTGCCCGATGTGCGCTCAAGCTATCTCTTTTGCAAGGATTAGACGATTGTATTTCGGGGCTTATAACCCAAAAGGCGGTGGAGTTGAAAATGGTGCTAAGATATTTCAATTTTGCAATCATGTTCCTGAAATTTATGGTGGAATATTAGAAGCAGAATGCTCTTTCTTGCTAAAGGATTTTTTTGAAGGATTGAGGGATGCATGAAGTTATAGCTGTAATATGTAAGGGCTAAATGCATCATGCCGCAAATGTCAAATTCATACAAAAACTATATTTTTCGTCAGAAGAAGGCTATATTATAACTATGGATAAAATAATCATAAAAAAATTTGGTGGAACTTCATTAACTGATTTAAACCGAGTTGCAAGTTTAATAAAAAACGATGTTGAGCAAGGTTATAACGTGGTTGTTGTTGTATCTGCTGTTGCTGGGTTTACTGATCAGATGGCTTTTCAGGCTAGACAAATCTCAAATTTAAGTTGTAGGCAAGAGAAATCAGAATACGATGTTATGCTTTCAGCAGGAGAGCAGATTTCGTGTGGGTTATTAGCAATTACTCTTCAATCTACCGGCGTTAACGCTAAATCATGGCTTGCCTGGCAGTTGCCAATTATTACTGATGATTCTCACTCTGAATCTAAAATAAAAACAATAAAAGTTGATCGTTTGAAAAGATCGTTTATAGAAGGCTATAATGTCGCAATTATTGCTGGTTTTCAGGGTGCTACGTACGATGATAGAATCACTACTTTTGGAAGAGGTGGCTCTGATATATCCGCTGTTGCATTAGCGGTAGCTTTTGGCGTTGGAATTTGTCAAATTTTTAGTGATATTGATGGAGTATATACAGCTGACCCAAAAATTGTTCCAAAAGCACACAAACTCAAATCTATTGCTTACAAGGAAATGTTGGAAATGTCGTCATCTGGTGCTAGAATATTGCATAACCGTTCAGTACAACTTGCAATGAAACATAACATTAAAGTGCAGGTATTGTCTACTTTTAAAGAAGTAGAGGGTACTACTGTGCTAGGGGAAAGGGACGTACTAGAGAAATACTTGATTACTGGGATAACTTGTAGTACTAATGAGGCTCTTGTAACTTTTACTAACATTGCTCATACCTTGCATACTTTAAAAGATATAGCAGGAGTAAATGTTAAAATTGATATGATACATGGATCAAGTTTTGTTGTTTCAAAGTTTGATGTTGATTTAGTAAGGAAATTATTGAGCGAGGATAAAAATTATACCATAAATAACAATATAGCTAAAATTTCGATAATTGGCATCGGTGTTATGTCTAACACCGAAGTTATGCATCGCACACTAAAGGTTTTAAGTGAAAAAAAGATAGAAGTGCTTGCTATTACAGCATCTGAAATCAAAATTAGTATAATCATTCATAAAGAACATGCTGAAGCTTTAGTAAGAGATTTGCATACTGAATATGAGCTTGATGCTTTTTAAATTCTTTACATATCGCTGCACAGTTTCAAGGCACTGTCTTTATTGTCAATGGTAATATTCAGAGCATAAAAGCAGATAAACAAAATGCTTGTGCTTTATATGCGCTAAAGTAAAATTAAGCTTTACTTAATAGTTATTATGCTGGATGAAATACACGAAGAATGTGGAGTATTTAGTATAAGCTGTAATAATGATGCTGCATTTAACTCTATACTTGCTCTTCATGCTTTGCAGCATAGAGGTCAAGAATCTTTTGGTATTGTAACAAGCAGCAAAGATAAAATACATTCTTATCACTTTCAAGGCCAAGTAAGCAGCGTCCTTGATGATATAGATGAGATAAAGAAATCTTTACCTGGAAATTATGCAATAGGTCATGTGCGATATTCAACAAGTGGCAGTAAATCCGGAGCACAGCCAATGCTTGGTAAAAGTGATAAATTTGGTGACTTTGCTATAGCGCATAATGGTAATTTAATTAATACTTTTCAAGTGCGTGAACAATTAATTGAGCAAGGGTGTGTTTTTCAATCGGACATAGATACGGAAGTGGTTGTACATTTGCTCGCAAGCAGTAAAAACGATAGCTTCTTAGAAAGCTTTATAGATGCATTAAAACAAGTACAAGGCGCTTATTCTTTTGTAGCGATTAATCAAAATGTAGTTATTGGAGTGCGTGATCCGGCAGGGATCAGGCCACTTGTCTTAGGAAAGCTAAATGACTCTTATATTCTTGCATCTGAAACTTGCGCACTTGATATAGTAAACGCTGAGTTTACCCGAGAAATAAAGCCTGGTGAGCTAGTGATTATTGATCAAAATGGTAAATTAACGTCAATGTTTCCTTTTTTGCAGAAGAAATCAAGTTTTTGTATTTTTGAGTATGTCTATTTTTCAAGACCAGATAGCATAATGGAAGATAGGTCAATATATGATATAAGAAAGGCAATAGGGAAGACGCTTGCTAGAGAGAGCCCTCCAATAGGCAATATAGACATGATTGTGCCAATACCTGATTCCGGAATACCTGCTGCTATTGGGTACGCAGAGCATTCAGAAATACCTATGGAGCTTGGAATAATTCGTAATCACTATATAGGAAGGACTTTTATACAACCAACTGCTGAGGTGCGTAAAGTTAGAATAAAATTAAAATTTAATGCTAATAAACATATTTTAAAGGGTAAAAATATAATTTTAATAGATGATAGCATAGTACGCGGTAGCACACTGCAAAGTATAATAGTTATGTTAAAGGATGCAGGAGTCAAAGAAATTCACCTAAAAATTTCAAGCCCACCAATTAAGCATTCTTGTTTTTATGGGATAGATACACCAGAGTGCAAAGATTTAATTGCTGCAAATCAGTCTGTAGAAGAAATTAGAAAAATTATTGGAGTAAATAGCTTAGCCTTTTTAAGTGTTGATGGGCTATACAGAGCTGTGAAAGAAGAAAAGCGTAATAATATAGCGCCGCAATATTGCGATGCTTGCTTTACCGGTGATTATCCAGTTAGCGTAGTATCTTCCTGATGATATTACCTAGATTTGATATCCACAATAGGTAAGGTTTACCATTTTTTCTGTCATCCTATGACTTGATCATAGGATCCAGTGTAAAAAAATTCCTGGATCCCAGTGTCACGCACACAACTGTACGAACGTCTAATTTAGCGATAAGATAGGAAAAAAATTAGGGTGTGAAGTGTGTTTTATTACAAAGAAATAATATCAAAATTGCCGAAAGCAGTGTTAGATGAAATAGGCAAAGCGGTTGGCGTTGATTACAAAGTGGGCAAACTTACGGGAGAAAATATATTTAATTTACTGCTGTACAGCATATTGGAGAAAAACGAGCTGAGCTTGCGGACTATCGAGGAAAATTATCGTCGGATGTTTTGCCTGAATACGCGCCATTCATCGGTGGCAAGCCGCTTAAAAACGATACCAATTAAGTACTTCGAAAGAATTTTTTCGTTCGTTTTACAAAGTTTTTGTAACCAAAAAGACCAAGAAAAGCTATTAATTATAGATTCCACAACCCTGCAGTTATCGAGCAAATTACTGCAATCTGCAATACCATGGCGTGGTGGTGCAAAGAATATGGTAAAGTGCACCGTTGCCACTGACGGCAGGTTTGCAAAGTTGCTGAACTTGTATACTCAAGCCAAGGGCTCCTCTGACAGCACATCGTTCCGGGAAATGATTTTAAATCACGGTCAAGAGTCGATTTGCATATTTGATCGAGGACTGCAAAAACGTGCAACTTTCGAGGAGTTTATAGATAAAGGCATACATTTTATCACACGTGGCAACGATAATATTCGTTATCAAATTGTGCGTATCCACGGAAAAGTTGCAGGCATGCAGACTGGAACGCTTGAGCTAATGGAAGATGTAGTAGTCAGGCTGGGGCAAAAAGGTTCAAGATTTTTGTCGTTTGAAATCAGGCTAATTAAAGCGCAAAATCGACAGAATGGCGAAGTTCTCACATTTTTGACTAATATTTATGAAATGTCTGCTGAAGAAGTCTGCGCTCTTTACAAAAGGCGCTGGTCAATAGAAGTTTTCTTCAAATTTATCAAGCAGGAGCTCAACACGAAGCATTTTCTTGGACATAGCAAAAACACAATTTTGGTCACACTATACATGATTCTTATTGCTTCGGTTTTATTAACAGAATACAGAAAACGCAGCGAAATCAAGAGTTATAAGTTTGCAAGGAGAGCTTTTATGAATGAACTCAGGCTTGAAATCCTAAAACCTGTCATTGAATATTGTGGTGGAAACCCAGAAAAAGTCTACGATTATTACCTTTTTCACTTTCCATAACAAACGTTCGTACACTTGTGTGTCACGCACTGGGATGACAACTGCTTCTTTTCAAAAATTGTTTTATAGATGCATACAGGCCTTATAATTAATTATAAGACCTGATTTGGTTATTTTACCCACACCTAGAATTGTTTTATCAAGCTAGCAATAGATCTGCTACCCTAATTATGCTGTTTTAGCCAAGTACACGTCCTATAAGGTTCCATAGATTGGTAATATTCGCATTATGAATTTGCCCACCAGGTTTCTCATTTATTTCTTCTTCTGGTAACGTGCAATCAACTTTTGTCTTTAATGGACTAAATTCTGTCATCTCTATTTCTTCTACCTGTTGTACTCTTTCTACTTGAGCGTTGAGATTATAAGTAGCCTTCTCAGTATAATTTTTGTACGTTTTTGCTAACCAAGTTCCAATATCGTATATCGTTCCATGTGTTTGTTCTTTGAATTCTCTCCACGATTGATCTAAACCAGCTACTGTGTTATTGAAAAAAGCAGTCCTACTATCTCTCTCTTTTAATTTTGTACAAAATTGACCTAAATCAGCTACTGTGTTGTTGAAAGAAACAATCTTACTATCTCTTGCATTATATTCATAGCTTTGCTTATATTCATCTGTTTTTACATGTTCCCAGTCTTGTTCATTTTCATTATATTCATCTGTGTTTATAGATTTCCAGTCTTGCTTATTATGAGATGCGGTCATTTTTAACTCCTATTTATTATTAATATACATCTATTATGTATTGATAAATTCAGATAGTCAAGAAGCTCTATTAAAAAAGCAATCAATTAAGTTAAATATAAAATCAAAAAACTCAACGCGACTTGATTTTTAATCCCTCATGCAATACAAATGTATTGATAATCAGTTAAAGTAAAAACATGCACCCAATTATATATTTAATTAATACGTTGCTTGAACTCTATAGCTTTATTTTAATAGGCTGGATCGTTCTAAATTGGCTGGTTAAGCTCAATATAGTAAACATATATAATGATGTTATTAATAGAGTGATGTACACTTTGAATCAATTGACACATCCACCGCTAAAGTTTATTAGAAGGTATATACCAAAATTTAATGGACTGGATTTATCTATAATGATATTGCTAATAGCAATTCATTTTGTAAAATATACGATAAATTACTACTTTAAGTAGATGATAAAAAGATATTTTAAGTCAACAATATATCTGTCACTCCTAATATATGTATATATATTAGTTTTTAGCTACAATTATAAGGACTCATCCTTAAACACAGCTACAGACCAGGAAGTAACAAATTTGGGTGGAATAGTAGGGTCATATTTAGCTGACATACTAGTTCAATTTCTTGGGTTAACTAGCGTCACAATAGCTACAACAGTGGCCTATTTGCTGATTTTCAGGCCACAAAAAATACTGCTGAAAATTCTCTACTTAACATTAATCAATTTAGGGATTTGTGCTGCGCTATCACAATTTTCGCTAGATATTACCGCAAAATATAGAAATGGAGGGATAGCAGGAGATGCAATAATTAGCCATTTTCCGTTTTATATATTATGGGTAGCAGCATCAATAGGCTTAGTAGGACTAATTGGTTGGAAGAGAACAACTTATTTGCTATTTTTTCTATGCAAAAAAATAATTTCCTTATTTGTGAGAATTCTATTCTTCAGATTACGTAAAACTTCTAAATACTCGGTTGCTCCTATATTGGTAGAAGAAAAATACATGGCTCAAATAACTACGAAGCAACCAAAGGAAAGAAAGAAAAAAACTACTGAAGAGGTTTTTGCACCGCACAGTGAATTTGAATTTCCAAGTGTTCAATTGCTTTCTAAGGCGGAGGAGTCTTTGCAGAGAAAGCAGTTAAATGAAATGGAAAGCAATAAAAATCTATCTCTGCTTGAGCAAGTTCTTAATGATTTCGGCGTGCAAGGAAAAATTATCAGTATATGTTATGGACCGGTTGTGACTTTGTATAAACTCGAGCCACAAGCTGGCACAAAATCTGCTAGAGTTATTGGTCTTGCGGATGACATCGCGCGTTCAATGAGTGCACTCTCAGCGCGTATCTCGATAATACGTGGGCAAAATGCTATGGGAATAGAGTTGCCAAATAAGGAAAGAGAGATAGTAATGCTGCGTGATTTACTTGAATCGCCTGAATATCAAAATTCAAATTTAAATCTTCCAATTGCACTTGGAAAGGACATAAGCGGAAAACCGATTATTGCGGATTTGACTAAAATGCCTCACTTGCTTGTTGCAGGAACTACAGGATCTGGTAAGTCAGTTGCGATTAATACTATGATTCTTTCGTTAGTTTTTAGGCTGAGCCCAGATGAATGTAAGATGATCATGATCGATCCAAAAATGCTTGAGCTTTCAATATATGATGCAATACCGCACCTAATAACACCAGTTGTTACAGAGCCAAAAAAGGCAGTTATTGCCCTGAAATGGATAGTAAAAGAGATGGAAAATCGTTATCGCATGATGTCATACCTAAATGTACGCAACGTTATCGGTTATAATCAAAAAATCACAGAAGCGATGAACAACGAAGTAGAACTAGAGCGCGTTGTACAGATTGGGTTTAACTCAACAACAGGTAAGCCGTTGTTTGAAAAAATGCCAATTAAAATGGAAACATTTCCATACATTGTAGTGATTGTGGATGAAATGGCTGATTTAATGCTTGTTGCAGGTAAAGAGATAGAGTGCTCTATTCAACGTTTAGCTCAGATGGCACGAGCTGCAGGAATACACATAATAATGGCTACGCAACGTCCATCTGTTGATGTAATAACAGGCGTGATTAAGGCAAATTTTCCAACTAGAATCAGTTTTGCAGTGACATCTAAAATAGATAGTCGGACAATACTTGGAGAGCAAGGGGCTGAACAATTGCTTGGTATGGGCGACATGCTTTATATGGCCTCTGGTGGTAAGATTATTCGAATTCATGGCCCATTTGTAAGTGATAATGAAGTGGAGGATATAGTTGATCACCTAAAAGCGCAAGGCGAGCCAAATTATATGGAGGAAATTACCAAAGAAGATGAAAATCCTGCAGATGAAGCAGATAGTGAGACAGAAGATGAAGAAAATGACCTTTATAACCAAGCAGTTTCTATAATTCAAAGAGATAAAAAAGTTTCAACTAGTTACATTCAGCGGCAACTCCGTATAGGCTACAATAGAGCCGCAAATATCGTGGAAAGAATGGAGAAAGAAGGGATAGTCAGCCCTCCGAACTACTCAGGCAAGAGAGAAATATTGATGGAATAATATAGCTGCAAAATATTCATACTAAAATTAACATAATAGTAATGATTTTATATTAAAATATTCACTATTGTTTCTTATATGGTAAATATTATGGTTAAAAAAACTAATGCTTCTGTGTATATTGATATAATAAGAAGTGCTGCGACTAAGGCAGAGTGTAAAAAATCATGTGCTGCTATTGATGATAATTGCCGTCAAGAATGTTTGGATTCTGGTGGTTCTACTAATGATGTTAACCAATGTTACATGAAATGTAACGAACAGTATCTTAGTTGTTACAAAGAATGTTGTTTATTATAGCGAAGTAGTGTTTTAGTGGCTCTGCCATTGCTCTCTTATTAATTTATTTAATCACTGCCAGGCAAATCTGGTAGTGATGTAGAAATTGTCCGCAAACTCTTAAATTCAAGCATATTCTCTCTTTAGCATGACCATGCTCATGGCCAAATATATAAAATTTTCAGTAGATATTATAAGTAAATCATACTCTTTTGATAACTGTAAAGGTTACATAATTAGATGACAAGAAGTTAGACATAGGGCAAAGCTTGCTATGTGAATTTTTTACTTCGGTAGTTTTTCATTGTCACTATACTCATAGAAGCATTTAAACTGAAAGAATATGAAAACCTTTATAAAAAATTTTAAAAGTAACGAAAGAAAGCTAGGCTCTGTGAACAAAATTTTAGAGTAGCCATATAAGTGCACCAACAAAGTTCAAAAAGCCCATAAACACTATAGCAGTCTTGTCGAACCTCGAAAAAATCCGTCGAAAATTTTTGATTTTACCGAAAAAACACTCGATCAAATGCCGCTCTTTATAAACATGTTTATCATAATCTCTTTGCACTTTTCGATTCCTTTTTGGTGGAATGGTGACCTCACATCCCTTGCTTTCAAGGCTGCCAATAAATGCGTTACTGTCATAGCCCTTATCTGCTACTACAATAGAGTTATAGACATTGTCTGTTAACGCTTCAGCCTGTGTAATATCATGTCTTTGACCGGCAGTAAGCGTAAATTTTAACGGATTTCCAAGAGCATCGACAAGTGCATGAATTTTTGTTGTAAAGCCACCTTTACTGCGTCCCAATGCCTCTTGAGCTCCAGAATCCTTCTTGTATCCAGCCGAACAAGCATGCGCTCGAACGATTGTGCCATCTATCATGTGCACCTCTAAATCTGGATCTTGTGTATATTTAAATAGCTTTTCCCAAATTCCCTTTTCGCACCACTTTTTAAACCTCCTGTGTATACTCCTGTAATTACCATATATTTCTCCTAAAAGACGCCACTGGCAACCACTTCGGACCATGTACCAGACTGCTTCCACGAACCTTCTCAGTTGCGTTTCATCTTTGCTGTGTATACCTTTCACACTTTTCAAAAATGCAAAAATTTGTTCCCATTTTGTTTCTTGTATGTAATATTCCATTCGGTAGTTTCTCCTTTTTTATTGCTTAATTGGGTTAAACTACCACTTTCTCCTCCTTTTTTATATCCTTTTTCCCATCTTATTCTTTCACAACGAAATTTTGTTCACAGAGCCTAGAGGAATTAAGTGGAGAAATTGAAGATATAGCTACTGCTACCCAAGATAAATTTGCAAATGAACTAGAAAATATTGCATATGACAGTGTGCAGAAATTTCGTGATTTACTTGCTAAAGAGCTAAATTCTATTTTCAATGATATTCACTCTCGAAATCTGAGTTCACTTAAATCTAGCCTAGTTGACTATGCTGTGGATTCAAATTTTATCAATAAAAAGGGCGAAGCAGCTTTGATGCGTTCTCTTTTGAACGTACTCGTACACACAACAAAGAATTTGTAGTACAACTTACTATCAAATAATAAAAATGCAAGAATTTCAAATGTTTAGCGCTGTATAAATAGTGTTATACTAGTTTTAATTTAATGTTAAGTCCAAGAAATGATAATGATATTGTTATAGCTAAAGTAATCTAGGTTTACTGAACAAACCTGGATCTGTAATAGGATGACAGAAATTGTACACCTTGAATTACGTTAGCTACATATAAAAAAGGAGGGTTATTATGTCGGATCTATTAAGAAGTCCTGTGATTCATGTAGAGCGTAAATCTAAGCCTGAATCTTTTCCAGTCACATTAGAAGAGGTTAAATCATTTTTACGCATTGAAAATGATCAAGATGATAAGTTAATTTCAAGCCTCATTTTTGGGGCAACAGATTACGCTGAATGGCATATGGGAAAATCCCTTGTAAAACAAACATGGCAAATCTCATGTGAGGATTATGTGCCTCGACGACTCTATTTAAGCTATGGTCCTGTAAGAGAAATAATATCTGCTACTACAAAAGAAAAGAGAAGTCTTAATTATTATTTTAGTGATATAGGAAGCTATATTGAATTTCACAATTGTTTAAATACAAAAAGAGTTGATGTTATATACGAGGCTGGCTATGAAAATATTCCTGAGCAGATAAAGTTAGGGATTATGCAGCATGTTTCTGACGTTTATAGAAATCGTTCAGAGGTGAATAGCAATTTATCTGGGATCAAGGAAGTGTATTCTCCTTTTCGCACACTAAAAGTTGTTTTGTAGATAATCTTGAAATATTTTAATGAGATAATTATGAGAAAAATTCAAGCTATACATAAACTATACAGTGAAATTTATACAGCACTGAAAGCAAATTCTGATTTAAAGCAGTGTGTCACTAACATTTATGATTACTTACCTAAGCAGGTCACTATTCCTTACCTCAGATTACGTGTAGTAAATTATAATAACCTGAATATGCTATCCAATTTTGCTGTGAAGGCTAAATTTTCATGTGATATATACACTCATCATATAGACAGTATGTTTGCCATTACAAAACATATTAACTCGACTCTCCAGAATATTAAATATTCTGATGACGAATCTGTTTCAGAAAGTAATTGTACTATGAACCAATACGACGAAATTTTACATTCAACAATTAATTTTGATGTTCTTATAAAAGGAGATAACAATGAGCAAATTGCAACTAAAGATTAAGAATAATGACAATAATTTTGTTACATTAAATAATATAAAAAACCTCAGGTTTACCTTGCGTAATAACAAAGAAGAGGTAAAAGATATTTCTTCTTTTGGCTGGAGAAGGGTATTAGACTGCGCTGGAAGCAGGTACATTACAATAAAGATTAATGGAATCTTAGACTCAGTGTTAGCTGATGGATTATTACGTAATTCTGCTATACTGAACTCTATTAATGAATATGAAATTAATTTTAATGCTAAAGAAAATATCAAGCTACGGTGCTCAGTTGAATTGTATGAGAGATATTATGACCCTGCAGCTTTTGATAGCTTCACTGTAATTTTAGCCAGTGCTGAAGTTATAAACGCTTTTCATTAACGTTAATTTAATTTTTTCATATATAATGTGATTAGTAAAGATTTTAAAGATTATGAACGACGAAGATCTTTTTAGGGAAGAAGAAAACAATGACGACGATATAAGAGAAAGAAATTTAGAAAGTGAAACCCAAGAAGAACAATATAATGAGGAAGAGAAACAACAAATCATACAGCAGATTCAAGACTATTTAAAAGACTTTGAGGATATCTTAAATCAAATTGATGAAGGAATTGATAAGTTGGATAGTTATGAAAGGACTATGCAAATAAAACGTAGCATAGATAGGCTAATAGAGACTTTATATAGTCAGGCTGCATCTGAGGATATCAATGCAGAACTTGAAACCACAAAACATACTAGTGAAAGATCAGCGTCTGTAAAAAGAATCAGGGAAAAGAGAAGAAAACGATTGATTGAAGAAATATTAAGCAGCATGTTTGCTAAAGAGCAAAATGTGACAATAGACTCTAAACACCTGGGCCATGGTCATGAAACAGCAAAAGATGGAGATGTTCACGAAGCGAAGGAGAAAGTGAAGTCTTCAATCAGGAGAGTCTTTTCAGATATTGGTAATATGATGAACCCGAGAAGGATGGCGGGAGAGACTGAGGAGAATAATGAAAAGGGTGCTAAGAGATTTGGAAGGGAAGCAGCGGGTGGGGCACTTGGTGCGTTATTAAAAGCATTTTTAACTGCTGTTAAGGATATTGTGCACGAAATTGTCAAACCGCTTCAGCAGCATACTTGCAAACAAGATACATCTTTTGCACAGAGGGTTGAAGAAAGCAGAAATGCTGATCCACAAAAAGGTCGGTCTATATAGGGTGTCAAGTAAAGCAACCTAGTAATATTTCCTTTTCTGTAATCCTGAGTACCATCCTCTAGAAATATCATCTATTGCTGTATTCAACTTTTTTTTCTGCTCTAGCAGCAGCCTGTGCAGAGATGGAATCAAGAGCACTGTTTGGTTTAACACCTAACTCACCAGCAAGCTTATTTAATCTGATAACAATAGGATTAGTAGGTCCAAAATTCTCTTCCAAAATAGGCAAAGCTTTTTTTAATACTCCCTTCTGATTCTCTAAAGATTCATTCTGATTTTTATAGTCTTGTAATTCACCGTAAGCATTAGCTAATACTCCATGAGCATCAAGTAGGTCTCTTAACGTCAGACCTACTTGAAAATGATCAGAGGAACTATTCCTTTCTTTTGCTGCTAAAGTGTCTTTTAATTGCTCTATTAAAGATTTGGTAGCCTCTATTAAAGATTTGGAAGTCTTTTTTAATTTTTCCGATATCTCATCTGCAAAAGGACTGTCAGAACCATAATGCTTTAAAGCATCTTTATATGACTTTTCTGCTTCTTGGTGATCTCCTAAAGCAAGATAAACATCGCCTAAATTATCTAAGGTTTTAGCTACTTCAATTTCACGCGATACTTTTTCTTTTTGCTGCTTTTCTTCCAGTGCTTCATTAGTCACTTTAAACATATTATTACTATAAGGATCAATCACTTCAGTAATATAAGAATTATAATGTCTTTCTCTGATTTTTAATTCTTTTTGATAGAAATCTTTTGCGTTTTGAAAATCATCCAAATTATAGTAAGCATTACCCACGTTACGTAAAGCTTCAGCTACTTCAATACTATTAATATTACGCCTCTCTTTTGTCGATAAATCTCTTATATAAATTACTAACTGTTTTTCGTATAATTCTTTTGCTTTTTGGTCATTTCCAAAAGTGAGGTAATCTTCACCTAGCTTATCTGACAGTTGAGCTACTATCACATGATTAGGGCCATAGAACTTCTTGTAAATATGCAGAGCCTTTTCATGTGAATCCTTTGCTTTCTCATATAATTCCTTTGCTTTTTGATGTGATTCCTTTTGACATGATCCATTTGCTTCATTTTTTTCCTGCAAGTCTGCTAAAGAGTAGAAGATATCACCTAACTTATTTGATATTCTGCCTGCTTCAATATGCTGAGGACCATGAACTTTTTCATAGATTTCTAAAGCATCTGTAAAGAATTTTTTTGCTTCTTCATGATTTTTCAAATCTCGATGCACATTACCAAGATTATTAAACACTATACCTACCTTAATATCATCAGAGCCATTAAACTTCTTAAAAATAGGCAAAGCCTTTTCAAGATTCTCCTTTGCTTTTTGATAGTCTCCTGAAGCATGATCAATGCTGCCAATGTTATTGTACATGTCAGCTAATATAGCACCTATGTTAATGGACTCATTGATATCTAGAGCTTTCTGATAATACTCCTTTGCTTTCTCACAATGCTCTGCTTCTCTATGAAGATCCTTCAAGCAATAATGGACATTGCCCAATTTGTGCAACGTTTTGACTGTTTCTATAGGATCATCACCTTCTTTACTTATTTCTAAAGCCTCTTCAAGCAATTTCTTTTGTTCTTGATAGCTTTTAAGCTTATCTTTATCTTGTTCTTGATAATTTCCATGCTCGCCCCAAGCTTCAGCTAAATCTCTTAATGCTCTCAGTAAAGGAATAGCTGTTTGTTGACGATCAGTATCACGAGCAAAAGTATAATGAATTTTTGTTGTTTTTAAATCCTTTTGTAATTCATCTATTGTTAATTTTGCTAAATTTAAACTTTGTTCTCGTGTAAGTACAATCTTAGTTAAAACCTTTTGAAGCCATTCCTTTTGTTTTTTATAGGTTTGAACCTGATCTTTATCTTGTCCTTGATAATTTATAAGTTCGTCACAAATCTTAACTAAATCTCTTAAGGCTTTAACTACTGGAATAATTGTTTCATGATTACGATTATGCTCATAACGACGTCTTGCCGCTATTAATGTCTTTTCCAAGTGTGTTTTTCTTGAGCATATTGCATTTAATTCCCTGTCTATTACAGGTGTTTGCTGTTGTTGAGAAGTTCCTGGTTGATTAGATTTTAACATGAAATACCCCCTATTTCACCTTGGTCCACCACTTTAATTAATTATACCGAGATAAGCAAAGTATGTCAAGGAAATACATTAAAATTGCCGTATCTGTTGAATTGTGCTAGCTTTAGCGTGAAGACAACAAATATTTCAATAGTAATGTTAACTGAAAAATATAATTTTAAAGAGATTGAGTGTAAGTACAATATATTATGGGAAGGCAGTAAAGTTTATAAGTGGAATGGAACAAAGGATAATACTTTTACTATTGATACGCCACCACCGACGATCTCAGGAAAACTGCATATAGGTCATATATTCAGTTATTGTCACACAGACTTTATTGCAAGATTTCAACGTATGCTCGGAAAAGACGTTTTTTATCCAATTGGATTCGATGATAACGGACTTCCAACTGAAAGACTGGTTGAGCAAACTTATAAAACACGTGCAAAAGAAGTTGGCAGAGAAAAATTCATAGAAATGTGCCATGAAGTGATCAACAAATCAAAACAGGAGTTCAAGGAATTATTTAAGTCTGTTGGGATTAGTTATGACTGGGATCTGGAGTATCACACAATTAGTAAAGAAACCATCACACTTTCACAGATGTCATTTCTTGACCTATATAATAAGGGATATGCATATAGAAAAATGCAGCCTATTCTTTGGGATCCAGTTGATAAAACTGCAATTGCGCAAGCGGAAATAGAGGACAAAGTTTTTGAATCATCACTAAATACAATAGCTTTTGCAACTGAAGAAGGCGAAAGAATTGAGATTGCAACCACACGACCTGAGTTGCTACCTGCATGTGTTGCAGTTTTTTGCCATCCAGAAGATACGCGTTACACTCGTCTGATCGGAAAGAAAGCTATAGTGCCAATAGTGCAGGGTAGTGTGACAATAATTGCTGATGATAAGGTAAAAATAGATAAAGGCACGGGGCTTGTTATGTGCTGCACATTTGGCGATGAGCTCGACATATATTGGCACAAAAAGCATGACCTCCAGATGAAAATTATCATTGATCAGGATGGAAAGATAAATCTAAATGATGTCATTTCTCCATACCTGTCATCCCAGTGCTCCGACACTGGGATCTATAATGAAATCAATGGACTAAAGGTTAAAGAAGCAAGGAAGAGAATAATTGAAATTCTGACTGAACAAGAGTTGCTTATTGAAAGTACTGCTATTTCCCATTCTGTTAAATGTGCAGAAAGGTCTGGTGCACCACTTGAAATATTACCGACTTATCAATGGTTTATCAAGACTTTAGATCAGAAAGCTCAAGTGCTGGATAAAGTCAAAGAATGCAATTGGCATCCCAGTAATATGCGCAAGCGCATGGAAGTGTGGATAGAAGGATTAAACTGGGACTGGTGCATTTCAAGGCAGCGTTATTTTGGCGTGCCATTTCCAGTGTGGTATTCAAAACGCAAGGGCGAAGAGGGCAAAATCATTCTACCAGAGGTAAGAAAATTACCTATAGATCCACTAAGAGATTTACCTGATGGATACAGCATAGAGGAAGTTATACCGGACAAGGATGTAATGGATACCTGGGCTACAAGCGCGATCACTCCTCAACTAAATGCACTGGCAGTAAATAATGAGTTTAGTCTACCAAATCATCGGTATGACACTATATTTCCTGCAAATCTGCGCAGCCAGAGCCATGAAATAATAAGAACTTGGGCTTTTTATACGATTTTAAAAGCACATTACCATGCAGATTCTTTGCCATGGAAAAATATTATGATCAGCGGTTGGTGCTTAGCTGATGATAAGAAAAAGATGAGTAAATCAAAAGGTAATATAATCACTCCTCATGTAATGCTTGATACGTATGGAGCAGATGTAGTGCGTTATTGGGCGGCAAATTCAAGGCTTGGAGTTGATACCGTTTATTCTGAAAATATATTCAAAATTGGAAAACGTTTAGTTACAAAACTTTGGAATGCCAGCAAGTTTGCCTCTATGTTTGTGGAAAAGCATCAAGCACTAAGCTTAGATTCTGTAAGTGAAACAATAGACAAATGGATATTGTCCAAATTGTATAAAGTTATAGAGAGAGCAACAGATAATCTTTCACAATTTGAATACTGCGAAGCTTTGAATAAAGTAGAGGAATTTTTTTGGAAGGATTTTTGTGATAATTATCTGGAATTAGTGAAAAAACGTGCATATGGAGAAACAGTAAGTAATGAAGCAAATTTAAGCGCAAAGCAAAGCCTTGCATATACACTAAACGTCATCCTGCGGTTATTTGCACCTTTTATGCCATATGTTACGGAAGAAATATATCACCAGTTATATAGTTACAATTCAGTACATAATCAGGGTAATTGGCCGAATATTGAAGAGCTTATCTACGATAAGCATTCAGAAGAAATGGGAGATGATTGTGTGCAAATATTAAATCTCGTGAGAAAAATAAAGGCAGATAATAACGTTTCAGTTAAGCATTTGATAAAAAAATTGACGATAAAAGTAAATACTCAAGAGAATAAACTTGATCAGTCTGCACAGAATGATTTGCAAACAGTCTGTAATGCAGAAGTAATAGAGTGGGATGAGACAGTTAAGTCTGGACTTAAAACTGAGGGTGAAAAATTTGTTGTAGGTGTGGAGATGTGATAACTCTAAAGTAGGAAAATTTTCAATAAATTAGCTTGATTCCCTTCAATATTCATGCTAGCGTGAAAGTCGTTGCAGTCGTTTTACTTGTGAGGGATGATAGTGGCAATTTTATATAACAAAACTAACGCATTTTACCTTATAGCTGGTTCTTTAGCTGCTCTTACATTGCTTTCATCCGTAGTTCTTGCAGTAGTTTATAGTGTGCCTATCTTTCTAGTTCTTACCTTAGCTATATTTTCTGCTCTAGTAATCAGATTTTCATATAAAATAATAAATGATCGTGCTGAAATAAACAAATTAGCATATGATTTAGCTAATCTAAAACAGCAATTGGAAGCTGAGAGAGTGAATGTAATTAATGCAGAAAGGAAGATACAAGATCAAGGAACTGAGATATCCGCTATAAAGAAGGAGATGCAAGAACAAAAACTTGTCACAGAGCAGAAAATACAGGAATTGAAAGAGTTAGAAGATAAAGTAAGGCATAAAGAAACAGAGCTAGATAGTGTAAAAAAGGAGCTGAAAGAATTAGAAAATACAGTGAAACATGGAGGAATTGATCTAGATGAACGAGAGAAGAGAATAAAAGAATTAGAAAATACAGTGAAACATGGAGAAATTGAACTAGATGAACGAAATAAGAGAGTAAAAGAATTAGAAGATAAAATAAAACATCAGGAAATCGAGATAACTCAATTGACAGAAAAAATAAAAAAATCATCATCTACATCACAAGACCTGCAAAATCAGGTCAATTTACTCACTGAAAATATGTCAAAAAAGAGAAGAGATGAATTAGAAGTTTGTCAGGCGGAAGGTCGAGGGCGTAGTAATTCTTTACCATCTTTTTCTCTATTAATCTCCACGAGAGCTTCCGGTAGCACTAATTCACTTCCAGAATTATGAATCCAATAATATGCGCACTGGACACACAAGACCTAAATAAAGCTGTTTCTTTAGCTAATACCTTACGCGATAAAGTTGGGATGGTAAAGCTAGGGCTGGAGTTTTTTACTGCTAATGGTCTTTTTGGAGTAAAAGAAGTTGCAAAATGTAATGTGCCAATTTTTTTGGATCTTAAATTACATGATATTCCAAACACCGTAGCAAAAACAGTTGAAGTAATAAAAGATCTGAGCGTTGAAATGCTAACATTGCACGTCAATGGCGGGGCAAAAATGCTTGCAGAAGCACTAAATGTAGTAAAAGATACAAAAATAAAGCTGATTGGGGTGACTGTGCTAACTAGTATGGGTAATGAAGATTTGAATGAGCTTGGAATCGAGCGAGAAGTAAAATCACAAGTGATTTTACTTGCAAAGCTTGCGAAAAAGATTGGGTTGCACGGAGTAGTATGCTCTGCATTGGAGGCTCAGGAAGTGCGGAAAGAGTGTGGTAAGGATTTTAATATTGTTACACCAGGAGTTCGCATAGGTTCTAGTAATGATGATCAAAAAAGAATAGCAACACCAAAAGAAGCAGTAGAGTTAGGGGCAGATTACATTGTAATTGGTAGGCCAATTACACAAAGTGATGATCCTGCAGGAGCTGTGGAATTAATATTACAATCCATAAAAAAATCTTAAAACTTTATTCAAAAAATAAAATGATTTTGAAATTTTAAAATTATATGAATATAATAGCTTAATTTATAAAATTATTAATATATTAATTAGGGATCAGTATGAATAATATCGACAGAATAATACGCGAAATGATTAAGGAATTTCGTTCAAAATTATCAGATAAGGAAATAGAGAAATATTCTAGTGAGTTGGAAAAGGTATATTCTGACTACGTTATTACAATAAAAGTATGGCCTTTAATAATAAAGTATTACCAAGTAAACTCTGAAGGGGAAAGTTACACTCTTAATTATCACGAGTATAATTTTATTAAGAGCCTTGAAGTTATTTTGAAAAACCAATCACAATTTTCCTTAGAGGAAGTAATTGATTTTATGAGCAAGATAGTTAATTATAATTTAAGCGGTGATTATGGAACATTTGAAACTATATTTGAATCTCGTCCTGATGTTGCAATAGATGATGTAGTTGATTTTGTAAAGGAAGTTAGCAAAGATATGTATAATAACTTACCCACTAAGCTACACAGTTTTCTTGGCAATAAGATTTTCAAAACAATGTTGGAGCTGAATCCTGAAAGCTCTCTTCAAGAAGTAGGAAAGCAGTTTAGCAAAGTAGTAGACTCTTACTTTCTTAATGTTGCTAGTCAAGAAAATGACAGAGCTTTAGACGAGGTATGTAAGTTATGTAGAGAAGGGAATATAGAAAAAATGCAGCAATTTGATTTCAGCAGTTTTGACTTAGACCAGGATAGCGCAGGAGTGTTAGAAGAATTGTTGGAGTATTGTATGAATGTTTCTAATAAAAAAGTTCTAGGTGATTTATACAATGCTGAGATAGATGAAATTAAATTTAATAATAATAGTTCAGATAGCGAATTTGATTATGAAGGTTATGAACTGAGTAATCTTTGGAATTAATCTTATGGTGCTGAGTAGACCTGCTGCTTTCCTTTCGTTCTTTACTGTAACTACTTTGCAGCAAGTCTTTTATTTTTCAGTACATCAATTCTATTTCAACCAAATTCTTTATATAAAACATCTTTCAACCCTTCCTGCTCCAAAAACTTGAGAAATGTTTTCATTTTTTCCATGATGGCCCGGCTTTGTTGCATAGCTCAAAAATACTACACGCCTTTGTCATTCTAGCGCGTGATGCTAGAATCTATTTATATATTTTCAATGCCAACAACGTATTATATGCAACCTTCGCTTGCTAGATCCCAGATACTGTCTTTGATGTCAAACAAATTATCCAACTAAATTACAATTAAATGGTTGATTGTTTTAAGAATACCAAAAAAGACATGCATTAATTTTCTCATTAACGCAAGGACTATGACTTTTGGGCATTTACCTTTACTTGCTAGACGCTGACAAAATTTTTGAAAATGATTATTATGGTTTTTGACTACTATAGCTGTCATATAAAGGGCTTTTCGGACGCGCTCAGATCCTATTTTACATATGCAACTTCTCTTACTTACAGACGATCCAGATTCATAATGTCCTGGATTTAGACCAGCAAAAGCTGTAAATTGCTTAGCATTGTCAAAATTATCAACCGCTGGCATTTCTGCAATAACAGCAACAGCAGTAAGATGTCCTATACCTTTTATAGTCTTGAGGTTTTCTACCATATTTTTTAGATGTGGATAGTGATTTATATGCTCATTAATTTCTGTTTCGAGAACAATAATTTGCTCCTCTATTGCCAAAATTACCTTAGATATAGCTTCTTTGCAGCTGGAATGCATATTTTCATTTTCCAAGCGATTTGTCTGCTGCAACATATCATCTTTTAGCGATTGCAGGCAACGGTAAAGATCTCTTAAATGCCTCATTTCAGGTGCAATTGGTTTCCAAAGAGCAGGTTTATTAGCGATACAAAATCTAGCTATCATAGCTGCATCTGATTTATCTGTTTTATTTCTGAGCAGCTCACTTTTGCCAAAAGCCTTGATTTGAGCCGGGTTTACTATACTAACATTATGCCCTAAATCGTGCATAAAAGTAGCCAAATCTTCCCCATACCAGCTAGTTGCCTCAAGACACAGATGAATAAGATTTGCTCCATGGCCATTGCACCAAACCACAAGTTTTGCAAAGCCATCCTGATTATTTTGAAAGACTTTGTGTCGTTTTTTATTGTCCATCAGCAAACAAACATCAAATTTCTTTTTTGAAATATCCACACCCAAAATAGCATTTACTTGCATAAAATTACCTCCAAGACTATAAATAAACTGAGAGTTTAGACTAACCTTGTAATACGGGATATAATTCCAAAGATACTGTTCTGTCTTTTAACTCTATGGGAGGGGAGCAAAATCTGGAATTCGGCCTTATTGGCGTTAGTGTCAAGTCGGCTTCACCCTTCCTGCGTGGTATTTTAGCTCTAATGCCTCACATCATAAAGATACAAGTGTCACGCACTGGGATGAGAACTCACTGGATGTTTGTACATCTGTGTATCGGAGCACTTGGATGACAGGGGAAGAGTTACTCAGATGATACAAGTAGTTGGTATTTAACAGCAGTTTTACGGGACACGCATACAGACGCATACATCTGCAAGTCACGTATGACACAATATTTCAATTATACTATCTCAATTTTATTTTTATAGGAGGACTTATGTCATTTACAGAAGTTAGATTTCCAGAAGATATATCTTATGGTTCCACTGGAGGACCAGAATTTTCTACTGACGTCGTCACAACCCATAATGGTCGTGAGCAACGCAATATTAATTGGTCTCATGCACGTGCTAAATATAATATAGCTTATGGAATCAAATCAAATGAGCAACTATTAGAATTAATAACATTTTTTCAAGCAAGAAAAGGTAAAGCAATAGGATTTCGTTTTAAGGATTGGTCTGATTTTATAGTAAGTAATCAAGAAATTGGTGTAGGAGATAGTCAGCAAACAACTTTCCAATTAATTAAAACTTACGTAAGCGGTGAAGACAAATATGTTCGTGTAATCAAAAAGCCCGTACGTGATAAAGTAAAAATCTATTTAAATGGCAAAGAAGAGAGTGAATGTTCGGTAAATTATGCAACTGGAGAAATAACGTTTATAAAACCACCAATAAAAGATACAATAATCACTGCAACCTTTGAATTTGACGTGCCTGTACGCTTCGATACAGATTACCTCAATGCCTCTATCGATAATTATGGAAGCAATAGTTGGAATAATATTCCATTAATTGAAATAAAGCCTTAGTAAGTTTACTAGGTATATAATTAGCTCCAGCTTCTATCAATGCATTAATGTCATCTAGATTCCATCCTATTCCATCTAAAACATCAAAAAGTTGTTTATTCAATTTACTCATAACTTTCCTCAATTTAAAAATACATTAATTTAATTATTAGATATTATAATAAAAAAATTAACTTAATAATCTCGTCATCCCACTACTTGTTAGCGGGAGCTATTGAGATACCGCGAATGAATCCACAACTGTACGAACATCCCGTAAAGCGATAGGACTGTTATTAAGTCTCAACTAAAGGTGTCATCCGAATAACCCTCCTCCTGTCATTCCAGTATCCTCTTTCTGTCATCCCAGTGCGTGACACTGGGACCCATTTTGCAGTACAACTTCACCAAAAATACTGTGTTTTAATATGAAATCAGCTATTTTTATTGTTATCTATTTATCATCCTTCTACTTGTTTGCTAGCACAGCAATTAAGGACTGGATCCCAGTGTCAAGCACACAACTGTACGAACGTCTAATTTAGCGATAAGATAGGAAAAAAATTAGGGTGTGAAGTGTGTTTTATTACAAAGAAATAATATCAAAATTGCCGAAAGCAGTGTTAGATGAAATAGGCAAAGCGGTTGGCGTTGATTACAAAGTGGGCAAACTTACGGGAGAAAATATATTTAATTTACTGCTGTACAGCATATTGGAGAAAAACGAGCTGAGCTTGCGGACTATCGAGGAAAATTATCGTCGGATGTTTTGCCTGAATACGCGCCATTCATCGGTGGCAAGCCGCTTAAAAACGATACCAATTAAGTACTTCGAAAGAATTTTTTCGTTCGTTTTACAAAGTTTTTGTAACCAAAAAGACCAAGAAAAGCTATTAATTATAGATTCCACAACCCTGCAGTTATCGAGCAAATTACTGCAATCTGCAATACCATGGCGTGGTGGTGCAAAGAATATGGTAAAGTGCACCGTTGCCACTGACGGCAGGTTTGCAAAGTTGCTGAACTTGTATACTCAAGCCAAGGGCTCCTCTGACAGCACATCGTTCCGGGAAATGATTTTAAATCACGGTCAAGAGTCGATTTGCATATTTGATCGAGGACTGCAAAAACGTGCAACTTTCGAGGAGTTTATAGATAAAGGCATACATTTTATCACACGTGGCAACGATAATATTCGTTATCAAATTGTGCGTATCCACGGAAAAGTTGCAGGCATGCAGACTGGAACGCTTGAGCTAATGGAAGATGTAGTAGTCAGGCTGGGGCAAAAAGGTTCAAGATTTTTGTCGTTTGAAATCAGGCTAATTAAAGCGCAAAATCGACAGAATGGCGAAGTTCTCACATTTTTGACTAATATTTATGAAATGTCTGCTGAAGAAGTCTGCGCTCTTTACAAAAGGCGCTGGTCAATAGAAGTTTTCTTCAAATTTATCAAGCAGGAGCTCAACACGAAGCATTTTCTTGGACATAGCAAAAACACAATTTTGGTCACACTATACATGATTCTTATTGCTTCGGTTTTATTAACAGAATACAGAAAACGCAGCGAAATCAAGAGTTATAAGTTTGCAAGGAGAGCTTTTATGAATGAACTCAGGCTTGAAATCCTAAAACCTGTCATTGAATATTGTGGTGGAAACCCAGAAAAAGTCTACGATTATTACCTTTTTCACTTTCCATAACAAACGTTCGTACACTTGTGTGTCACGCACTGGGATGACACCATTTTTGCCTTCAAATTTGCAATGCTCGTACAGCTGTGGAATGAATCACGGTATGAAGTCAGCTAAAAACCTTCGCTTCCGTATTACTCAGCGAATCACCATAAGTGACAGCTTTCAAGAAAATCTGTTTTCCTGATTGCACTTCAAAAGATATTATTGAATCATCAAGTAGAACAAATTTCCCTCCAGCAGTGAGATCATATTTTTTAGTACCTTTTTGCTCCCTAGCAAGCTTACTCAGCTTGTATTTATTTTTGTCTATGGGTTCCACACTTTGAAATTGTATCACTTCTGTCCCAATTAGTGCCAAATTTGAGCTTGAAATAGGACTGATGTTAAATAGGTTACCAGAATGTAACACTACTGTCAGTTCCTCACCTATAAACTGAGCTATATACCCGTAAGTAGATTGCTTATTTATGTTTGCAATAGGTTGATAATCCTTGTCATCACCTGAAATAAAGAGCACTGCACCCTTCCAGCCGTCTTCTTCGCCAATTAAAGTAAGACTTATAGTATTATCTTTAATATACGGTAAATCTATGATTTCTATATTAGTTTTACTGATGTGATAAGGAGAATATTCTTTGAATCTTAGTGATTTTGTTGAAGGGAAAGATAACTTATATATAGAGCTATCATAACCTACCGCGCTCACCTGAATGGACATACTTTCAAATTTTGTTCTTATAATTCTTATTGTATGTTTTCTCTTGCCATCCACAATTGTCACTATGTTGCTGGGCACAAGCCATGCATATTTTATCGGCAACTTGAAGTTATATATATTCCTCTCTTGCCATGCAGAATAAAGTAAAACTTCAGCTATATTCTGCGCCTGCCCCTCTTCCATAATTAGTGGTATTTCAACTGCTACAGCTGCGCCTTGTTTTGGAATTTCAGCGTATTTTACATCAATTGGATAGTTGAAATTGCGATTAAAATAAACAACATTAACTTTGTTATTCAAATCAAGTTGACTCACGTTTGTAAGCTGCATTTGCTTTGAATTGTTACTGAAGACGATATCATCAATGGGTATTTCACTAATGACTCCCCTACCCTTTTGAACAAATTTTAATTTGGAGTCTTGCTCAATCACATCAAAAAAATAACAACTCTGCAGCATTCTAATAATTGAATGCACTGACTGCTGATCGTTTATTACATATCCTGATAATAATCCCCTAATATCACTTGTATCAAATTGGCTGCTTTTTAAGCCCGCTCTTTGTAATAGATCGGATAAAACATCAGAAACTTCAAGTATAGAAATCTTACCCTGAATCCAATGACCAGTTTGCCAATTATGACAATCAGACCAAACATCACATAGGTTAGGAAAATACGGAAATGGCCTTGCATCCCAAGCCCAAAGAAACATTTTTTCTACCATTTCTGAATTTTGCCACTTTTTTAGCGTCCCTTCGATTGCAATTTTTTGGGAAAGAAAACTTACCTCTCCGTTTGAATAGTGCGGATATTTGCTTTCTTTACTGCTATTATCAATAAATACATTCGGTTCATTAGTAGAGCCATTTACACTTGGAAACCCATATTCAGTAAACCATATCTTTTTCATTTTTGGTTGCCATTTTGTTTGACTCCCATCTGGATTTACATGAACCTCACTCCACCATTTTTCTATGTTTTTCCATGCATATTTGCTGTCATTATACCTTGTTTTTTCAGGTTCACCTTTTGAGTAGTCATAAAAATAATCGTACCCTACTCCACTGCTCCAACCATCAATTACATCTTCCGCAGAATAACCAAACGGAGGTTCAGGGCCATCTGTTAGTGGAAAATAAGCATCTATACCAACAAAATCGATTTGCTCTGAAGACCAAAGCTCATCCATATGATACCAGCCGTCATGTGAGTGATATTCACTCCAATCTGCAGCATAGGTAAGCATTATATCCCCTACACAATAACTCTTCATTGCTGTTGCAAGGTCAATTAACTCTTGAACTACAGGATAATTACCTTGTGAATCTTTAATCTTTGTAAGCTCCACAAATTCAGAACCAATAACTAACCCCTCTGTTTGAGTTCTTTTAGCAATATATGCATAATGTTCTATAAATTTATTATAACGTTGAAAAAAAGGACTTATATCTTCTGGTGATCCTGTTAATCTTCCCCGCCACTCTTTATTTTCTGTATCAAGCAAAAGCATTGGGTACAGCATCACCTTATAACCTCTACTATGTAGTTCATCTATATATCTAATCAATGCTGTATCACTAACTGTACCACCATATCTGGGTTTTCCGTCACTATCCTTTGAAATTAGCTTAGCTTGGCTTCTATATAACGATGTTCCATGGTCTATATCCATTATTATTTTCCGGTCATCATGTAAGACTACTGATTCATCCTTATTCATTATTATTCCCCATTTATCAGGTAAGACTGTATCATCATTATCCATTATTATTTCCCAATCATCAGGTAAAACTACTGAATCATCCTGAAATTCAACTGCAGGATATATTTCACAATCTTTGATATTCAAGCTATTACCAAACCAATTCACTACTACCGACACCCATTCAACATTTGGTAAATCTTCCTTTAACTGATTTAAAGAGAGGACAGCATCACTCTTTTTAGTGTAATTATTGTGATTTATTCTTTTTGCAGGCCCATATGGAATATATTGGTTACTGCTTATTTTTTCTTGTGCAGTTTTTTTCTGTACTTTTGTATCATATACAAACTCCCCTGAGCCAGGTATTATATTAATATTCTTGATATTTTCTGCTGCTGAAAAACCTTCTGATTTTAATGCAGTTTGCACTTCAAATGTAAATGTTGGAACACGATTATTATAGTCTGCCAAAGAAAAATTCTTGATCAATATATAGGATATTCCCCTATAAGCAGGCGTGTTCCCCTCCCCTTCAATTGACAATATAAAAGGATCAGGATTTTGATCTTCTGCACCAGTATAAAACGTATAATCTATTTCATCCAAAGTTAGCGATTTTGTGTCTGCCCATACTCTCTTTAATTTTTTAACCACTCCTCTGCAGATAGCAATTGCAAGCGTTGCATAATAATTATATGTGACATTGACGTTCTTGTTCACTCTACTATTACTAGTTATCGCTTCCTCTTTAATAGGCTGCGCCCAAATAATATTTCCCGCAACACGAGCAGTTCCATAAATGGTTGGTATTGTTCTTCCATAAGTCGAAGTTTGAATTTGCAGATTTTTTAGTCTTGCATCATGTATTACTTTTTTCTCCGCATCAAGGTTAAACATAGCGCCATCGAGCTGCGCACCAAGAAGCGCGCCAAGCTCTGAACCGATAATTTGGCCAACTGGACCAAGAACGCTGCCAAACTGACCAAAAATTGATGATAAAACTATTGTAGACATAATAACCCTCCTTATTGATAGATTTTTTATTTAATAGATCTTTTTAAATTGTTAAGTATCCTATAATACAAGCAGCCTTCCTCTTGTCATCCTATGGCTTGACCCTAGGATCCAATTAAAAAAAGTCCTGGATTCCAGTGTCACGCACTGGAATGACAGAAAATGCAAAAAATTTAGCAAGTTACAATGAATAATTAAAGTGTTTCATTGATAATAATACACGAGCAAGTCATGTAACTATAAGTAGATTTTTTTGTTATTCCAAATATCTCTCTCTTGTCATCCAAGTAGCTCCCCTCCATACTGTCATCCCAGCGCGTGACAGGCTTTGTTGCATCGCTATGCAAAGATTTGAAATTATTAATAAAACTTTCCCTTTTTTCGTCATCCCAGTGCGTGACAGGCTTTGTTGCATAGCTAGGGAGAAAAAAGCTGGAAGTTACTGACTAAATTCATTATAAAATGGCCATTTAACCGCCAAAGGAAAAATATGCCAGTCAAAATGAAAGTCAGTAACCAAAGTGAATATAACAAATTTCTTCAAGAAAGGGGAAATATTTTTCATTACATTAACGACGCCATTGAAAATTGGCACGAAAATAGACCAAAAGTAGCAGGTGGAAACAACATTTACAGCGATAAAGTTGTGATTTTAGTTCATATAATAACTTATCTATTTAGGATTGGCCTGAGGCAAACGGTAGGATTTATAAAAGGATACCTCGAGCAAATAGGAAAAAGCCTACAAGTCATCAGCTATTCACAGGCCTCAAGAAGATTTAAAAAACTGAATATTAAGATTAATGACAACAGGATCGATAAAAATAATATGGAAAACATTGAAATTGCTATAGATAGCACTGGTATTGGCATCTATAACACTACTGCTGGCCATAACAAAAAAAATAATGAAGTGAGACAATACAGAGGGAGAGAACAAGCAAGAAAAATGCATGTAATGTTAGATATAAGCAGCAAAAAAGTTATGGATTTAAAATACACTGAACTATATTATCCTGACCACTGGGCAGCTAGTAAGCTGATGAAAAATGATTATGGTAAAATAGAAACGTTATATGCAGATGGTGCATATGACAGAGCCATGATTTATCAGCAATGTTACAAGCTTAGAATAAAAACGAAAATACCACCAAAAATTGATGCAGTAGAGCATCAGAATTTGGATTATATGGCCCAAAGAAATACTGCAGTTAGGTTAATAAGATCGTTTGATGGAGATACAATAGAGAAAATAAAGCAATGGAAAAAGGAGGTAGGATAGGCTTTGTTGCATAGCTAGTCGGTAGCAGGTAGTATATGATAAGTTCATGAGGCTACCTGAAATGTAGCCATACCTATATCGGTAAATTTATTCAGCAAATAGCACTTGAGTAGCAGTTCCTTCTCACGATTAACCTCAGATTTATTCTTAAAACTAAACCCAAATATTTGCTTTAATCGCGAAAAGAATGCTTCTATGTAGGATCTTTTTCCGTACCCTACCTCCTTTTTCCACTGCTTCATTCTCTCTATTGTATATCCATCAAACGATCTTATTAACCTAACTGCAGTATTTCTTTGGGCCATATAATCCAAATTCTGATGCTCTACTGCATTATTTTGTGGTGGTATTTTCGTTTTTATTTTAAGTTTGTAGCATTGCTGATAAATCATGGCTCTGTCATATGCACCGTCTGCATATAACGTTTCTATTTTACCATAATCATTTTTTATCAGCTTACTAGCTGCCCAGTGGTCAGGATAATATAGTTCAGTGTATTTTAAATCCATAACTTTTTTGCTGCTTATATCTAACATTACATGCATTTTTCTTGCTTGTTCTCTCCCTCTGTATTGTCTCACTTCATTATTTTTTTGTTATGGCCAGCAGTAGTGTTATAGATGCCAATACCAGTGCTATCTATAGCAATTTCAATATTTTCCATATTATTTTTATCAACCCTGTTGTCATTAATCTTAATATTCAGTTTTTTAAATCTTCTTGAGGCCTGTGAATAGCTGATGACTTGTAGGCTTTTTCCTATTTGTTCGAGGTATCCTGCTATAAATCCCACTGTTTGTCTCAAGCCAATTCTGAAAAGATAGGTTATTATGTGAACTAAAATCACAACTTTATCGCTGTAAATGTTGTTTCCACCTGCTACTTTTGGTCTACTTTCGTGCCAGTTTTCAATGGCGTCGTTGATATAATGAAAAATATTTCCCCTTTCTTGAAGAAATTTGTTATATTCACTTTGGTTACTGACTTTCATTTTGACTGGCATCTTTTTCCTTTGTCGGTTAAATGCCTGTTTTATAATGAATTTAGTCAGTAACTTCCAGCTTTTTTCTCCATAGCTATGCAACAAAGCCGGTAGGATATGGAAAAAGATCCTACATAGAAGCATTCTTTTCGCGATTAAAGCAAATATTTGGGTTTAGTTTTAGGAATAAATCTGAGGTTAATCGTGAGAAGGAACTGCTACTCAAGTGCTATTTGCTGAATAAATTTACTGATATAGGTATGGCTAAATTTCAGGTAGCCTCATGAACTTATCATATACTACCTGATGCCAACTAGCTATGCAACAAAGCCTGCGTGACACTGGGATCTAGCAAGCGAAGGTTGCATATAATACGTTTTAGCATTGAATATACACAAATAGATTCCAGCGTCACGCGCTAGAATGACAAAGGCGTGTAGTATTTTTGAGCGATGCAACAAAGCCTGCGTGACACTGGGATCCATTCTTTAACTGGATCCTAGACCAAAGTCATAGGATGAAAAAAATTAGCACTGGAATGACATCTTATAGCTACTTGCATGACAGAAAGATGATACTCGAATGACAACATCTTTTGCCTTTGATGGCAATAACCATATCTATTTTATCTATATAAAGAATGTTGTGGAAGTAAAGAAATACAGATGGGTAGAAGGTTCTATTAACACTACAAATTGGGGGCAATCAACCGTAATAAACCTTCTACAGATAAGTTATTAGAATGTCAAATCCGGCGCTGTATACACTACACTCTCTTCTTCTAATTCTATATTACTAGCACCAATGTAATTAGCTTCTTTTGCGAATGCCATACTATTACTTGGTGTAACAGCGCAATCAGCTCTGTAATCAGTTTGTGTGGATTCTATATTCTTGATACTATCGTTCATAAGCTCCTCTTTAATTATTGAATAATGTAGTATTCAACATTCATATAGTAAAAATTTTCTTAAGTAGATCGGAAAAATTTATAAAAAAGCTATCAAAGCACGCTAATCTGAAAATTTTTCTTTATAACGCTTTATTTATTTGTGTAAAATAAGGATGTATTGTTATAGGTAATTACTATGTTTATTTTATCGCTCCTTCTATTTATTAATATCTTTTTACTTAATTACTCCAATAAATTAATGATCTGTGCTGCTTTGTTCACCGGATCTGCTTTAGTTATAAATTCAATGATTGAATTTTATGGAGAAAGAAAAGCGGTTGGCAATTTGCTGCTGTGTACATCATTGGTTTGTATATTAAAACTACAAAATTTTAATTTGATGTTACTCATTTCATATACTGGAATTTTAGCGTCCCTTCTTTTAAGTATAATTATTTTTGAAAAGGTAAAATCAAAGTCCAATTTTTATGTAGCAAATTTCATCACTTTAATTTTAGCATCAACAGTAGATAGTGCCGTTGTATGTGTTGGACTACTGCATAAGTTTTCTGCAGATAAATGTTTATCAATATATATTAGAGATTTAATCTTCAAGTTCTCTTATGCATCAATAATAAGCATCTGTTTATTTGTAGGGGTATATTTATTTTGCACTGTAAAGAAAAAATATATTAAGCTTTCTGCATAATTTGGTTTTTAGGGGGTTTTAGTAAATATATTCTTTCATTAACGCCATATAATTTTGGGCTGACTGCGTAATGTGTTTTATTTCTTCACTGGACATTTTTTTGAAGAATTTTGCAGGCCTGCCAGCCCATATCTCTCCTCTCTTTATTACTTTTCCATTTGTAACTAGTGAGCCAGCAGCTACCATAGCTTCAGGTTCCACAATTGCATGATCCATTATAGTGGAGCCCATACCAACAAATGCTTTGTCATGAATCGTGCATGCATGTAGCATACAAAAGTGCCCCACAGTTACCATGTTGCCAATAATCGTATCACCACCTGGATTTCTATCTACGTGAATCACCGTTCCATCTTGGATATTCGTTCCATCACCTATTTTTATTGATCCAACATCCCCTCTGATCACACAATTAAACCAAATGCTCGAGTCTTTTCCTATTTCAACCCTTCCTATAATACGCGAACCACTTGCAATAAAGGCACTAGCATCTATTTTTGGTTCGTGATTTTTATATTTTAAAACCTGATACATAGTATCTCTAGTCATCCTACACCCTTCGCATGCTATTCGATAAACTTGATCTACTCAGCGCTTAGGCACTGATATTAGCAGCATTACCTATGAATTGATTGCTTGTAACATCTTCGAGTGCCGTATTTGCTTTATATGAGTAATAACACCCTGTTGCAAGAAAAATAAACGCAACTGAAATAAATGAAATACATACTGCCATCTGAAGCATGCTTAAGCATGCGCCAACAGCAGATACTCCAGACAACACAAAAAAAATGGAGGCATAGTTACCTTTTCTTGTGCTCTCAGTACTTGCTTTTAAAAATTGTTTTTTCTCTCTAATCAGGTAATTAAGCCTTGTTTGTTGATTTAAAATCTCACTATTTCTTCCTTCTAAGTCTCGCTTTACTCTAGCTAGCCCCTCATTAAATGCAGCAATAACAACTGCACAACTCACAAAGCAATTATCTTCTACTAATTCTTTTTTCCTATCTAGATCTGAATTGACAATAGCATCAATTAATCGCTCTTTCATAGCTTGATCTATTATTTGCTTTAATTCTTGATTACCATGTACCTCAGGCATTGGTTTCATCTGGCTAAAATCCAACTCCTTATGCTTTAACAGTTTAATTAATATTTCCTTTTTATCTTGTGTTATTCCTTGTAAACACGATTTGATAACTAAGCTGAGTGGTGTCTCTATTTCTCCAGCTTGATTTCTGTTCCAACAGTTAGGATTAAACTCTTGATACAGCAATGTTTTTGCTTGAGTAATATTTTTGTCAGAAAGAGCCTCTAATAACTCTTTTCCTATTTGAGCTTTTCGTATTTCTGGTACCAAATGCGCAGCACGGTGTTGTTTAGCAAACACCTCAGGACTGCGATAATCTATATTAGTTAAACTAGTGTTTATATTTGGATGACTTAGCAAAAGTTGTACCACTTTCTTTTGTTGAAAGCACATTGCTAAGTGTAGTGCTGTATTACGGTTAGTGTCTTCACAAGCGTTAATCTCTATGCCATCATGCAATAAAAGTAACTTAATCATACTATGACATTCCTTTTCTCTTTGAGCACCACCAGACACATTATTAATTATAGCCATTAATGGTGTATATCCCCCACCAACTCCATTAACGTCTGCTCCTTGTTCCAATGCTTGCCTAAAATCTTCTAGGTTTTCATCATCAATTGCGCGAAATAGCTTTTCTGTTTGTTCATTAAGAGGTTGCTGGACTCTCTGATTATTTGAATTTTGTAAACGGTTATTACGATTGACAACCATACCAAATAGTCACTCAAAATCAGCTGGCAACAGCCTAGCGCGTAAAACCCTGTTCCGTTCCTCAGTAGACATTTGGTTAAAAGCGTTCTGTCCATTTACTATATGCATATTAAAGCCTCTCTATCACCTATTAATATGCTTGTATACGCATATATGACAAAAATAGCAAGAGAAAGTTTTTAAAAGCTAAAACCTTATAATATTCTAAGGAATGAATAATACTAAAAAATTAAGAACCATAATTCTATTGAAAAACTCTTATAAAACCATAATATTAACTATACATTTTAAATTATAAGTATGTTAAGCAGATTCGTAATTTTGCTATTAATTTTTGCCATCCCTTTTCATGTACACGCATACCAGTTTAGAACCAAAGCAAAACAAGCAGTGGTTTTGGATTCAGCTTCAGATTCATTTATTTTTGAGCATAATTCTGATGAAAAAATGGCTCCATCTTCAATGAGTAAACTAATGACTTTATATGTAGCTTTCGATTATATAAAAGCTGGAGTGATTGATCTGGAAGACAAATTTCAAGTAAGTAGAAAAGCATGGGAAAGAAAGGGTTCTTCTATGTTTTTAAAAGAAGGTCAATCTGTTACTGTTAGGGAGTTGCTTGAAGGGATTATCATAGTTTCAGGAAACGACGCCTGCATAACACTAGCCGAAGGTATTGCAGGATCAGAAGAGAATTTTGTAATTGAAATGAACGAAATTGCACAAAAATTAAATCTAAACAATAGCAGTTTTATCAATGCAAGCGGATGGCCAGATGAAGATCACTTTATGAGCGCAAAAGATTTAGCGATATTAGCAAAAAGAATTTTCACTGACTTTCCTGAATATTATGATCTATTTTCTGAGCAATATCTGGCATATAATGAAGTTTTACAAAAAAACAAGAATTTCCTACTTGCTCACGATATTGGAGTTGATGGCCTAAAAACCGGTTATACAAACTCTGGCGGGTTTGGAATCGTTGTGTCAGCAAAACGGAACGATAGACGGATTTTTGCTGTAGTAAATGGTTTGAATACTGAGAAAGAGCGAATAGAAGAAGCAAAAAGACTGGTGCAATATTCCTTAAATCAATTTAACACTAAGAAAATATTTGCTAAAGACAGTGTAGTTGAAGAAGTAGGTGTCTTATATGGAAAAGATAAAAAAATACCCGTAACAGTTGCAAGCGATCTTATTATAACTTATAACCGCAGTTTGCATGACAAAATTAAGGTGCGTATTGAATACGAAGACATGATATCTGCACCAATTAAAAAAGGCCAAGAAGTTGGTAAGATTTATGTGGAAGTACCAGGTGTTAAGCAACAAGCCATATCACTTTATACAATGCATGACGTACAAGAACTAAATTACGTAGAAAAATTTTTTAGGATGTTATTTTAAGTTTAATCAAGTATCCACTCTCTGTCATCCCAGTGCGTGACACACAACTGCACGAACATCCCGTAAAGCGATAGGACGGATATTAAGTATCAACCAAAAGGTGTCATCCCAGTGCTCCGACACTGGGATCCAGTAAATTTATTCATTATAGAAGAAAATCAAGATTGGAAAGATTTATATGATGAAATCATTAAGTAAGAAAGCTGGATTCCAGCGTCACGCGCTGGAATGACACCATTTTTCACACTTTTGCCTTAAAGTTGCAACGTTCGTACACTTGTGTATCGGAGCACTTGGATGACAAGAAGAGAAGGGCCACAGAGAAAAATTGCAGTAAGTATAGATAGATTATCCTTTGATCATATTGGGTATTTTAAACTGAACGTTTTCAGTAATGCCACCTGGCATAATCGAAACTTTAACGTCCACACGCGTTTTCAAATAATCTATCAGTTCATCCACTAATATATCAGGGGCAGAAGCGCCTGCAGTAATTCCTAATTTTTTCACACTTTCTAACCATCTATTATCTACACAGTTATAATTATCAATCAAATACGCTCTTTTGCCTTTGGCAATACATAGATCCAATAATCGGTTTGAATTCGAACTATTCTTACTTCCTATAATAAACACCATATCTACAATTTCTGCCAATTTTTTGACAGCATTTTGTCTATTTTGTGTTGCATAACATATATCTTTTAAATCAGGACCCGTAATGCTTGGAAATCTTAACTTTAGAGCAGCAATAATTTCACGAGTATCATCTATGCTTAACGTAGTTTGTGTAACGTAGGATAAATTGCTTGAGTCCTTAACTTGCAAATTACATACATCCTGTACAGTTTGCACTAGAGCTATATGGTTATTCACCCTTCCCCTGATTCCCTTAACTTCTGGATGATTTTCGTGCCCAATTAGGATTAGCTCTTTGCCACTTTCCTCATACCTTTGCGCCTCTTTGTGCACCTTGCTAACCAAAGGACACGTTGCATCGATAACCTGAATACCCTTTTTTTTCGCTTCATCTTCTATACTCTTGGATACTCCATGTGCGCTGAATATCAGTATTCCCCCATTATCCTTGATTTCATCAATACTATTTACAAAAACCACTCCTTGTCTCTTGAAATCCTCTACTATATACTTATTGTGAACAATTTCGTGTAGCACGTAAACCCGGCACTTGTTTTGGTATTTTTCTAAAGTAATAGCTAATATGTCTACAGCTCTTTTTACTCCAGCACAAAAGCCTCGTGGTTCGGCTAAAATAATTTCCATCTTTTTTAAATCAAATAAATATGAAAGTGTTACTTAAAAATAAGCTACGCTCATTATGCTTTATAGTACCATTGTTTGCATTTTATATAATAATTATTTTTCGTATATTCTCTTTAACATTTGATCATCCGAACGTTCCAGAGGATTTAAAACAGATTAACAAGGAATATACGCAACCCGATATTTTAGATAGAAATGGAGTGGTAATCGCAACAAATGTACCTACAACATCGCTATATATAAATCCAAACAAAATAAGGAATCCGGAAGCAATAACAAAACAATTATGTTCCGTTTTTAATGACCTTGAATATGAAAATTTATATAAACTGCTTACTTCAAAAAAAAATTTTGCTTGGATAAAACGACATTTAACTCCTAAAGAATTGCTAGTAATAAAAAACACTGGCGTGCCAGGAGTAAATTTCTACGATGATATAAAACGCATATACCCACATAGTAATTTGTTTGCACACGTGCTTGGTTACACCGATATAGATGGTCATGGCATTGCTGGAATTGAGGCATATATAAGTAAAAACACGTGGATCCCAGTGTCCTCTACTCGGATGACGGAAAAAAAAGGCACTGGAATGACACAAGACCAAACTTCTACACATTCTTCTGTAATCCGAGTAGCTGATGCTTGGATTCAGAAAAAAAATACGTGTTCACGCGCTGCTGATAGGCATACTCAGCTATCATTAGATTTACGAGTGCAAAATGTAGTACACGAGGAATTAACTAAGGCTATTAATAAATACCAAGCACTTGGTGGAGTTGGAATTGTTTTAAATGTGAAAAATAGTGAAGTAGTTTCCATGGTCAGTCTACCTGACTTTAATCCAAATCTCCAGAACAAGGCAGAAGATGCACAAAAATTCAACCGCGCCAGCCTTGGAGTGTATGAGATGGGATCGGTGCTGAAATTCTTTACAATAGCTGCAGCGCTTGATGCAAATGTTACAAAAATTAGTGATTTATATGACGTATCAAACCCGATTACTATTGGAAAATATAAGATCCATGATTTCCATAAATCCAAAATTCCAGAAATTACTGTACAAGATATATTTATCAAATCGTCCAACATTGGTGCAGCAAAAATTGCGGCTAAATTAGGTGTTGAAAAACAAGTAGAATATTTTAAAACTATGAAGCTATTTTCTCCTTTGAAAATAGAAATTCCAGAAAAATCTATGCCAATAGTACCAAGTAGATGGAGCGAAAGTACGCTAATAACAGCATCATACGGTTACGGGGTAGCAGTTACTCCTATGCATATTGCACAAACTGCAGCTGCACTGGTTAATGATGGAATATTTCACAACGCAACTTTTATATTGGATAAAAAAAGCATTGGAGAACAGATCGTCACAAGAAGAACTTCCAGAGAAATACGAAAATTGTTACGAGCAGCAGTAACAGATGGCACTGGAACAAGAGCAAACATAAAAGCATATTCAATAGGAGGAAAAACTGGATCAGCAGAAAAAGTAATAAATGGTAAATACGATAAAAATGCAAACATAGCATCGTTTATAGGAGTGTTAACTACGCTTGATCCAAGATATATAGTGCTGATTGCCATCGATGGCCCACAAGGCACAAAATTTTCTACTGGAGGAATAATTGCCGCACCTGTAGTCAAAAATATTATAAGCAGAATAGCACCAATACTAAACGTCACGCCCGAAATGTAAAATTATGACTACTTTATTGTAATTCTAAGCTTATCACTTCCAAAATCTTTATCAATATATAAAGAACCATCACGTTGCATTATGAATTCATCGCCTTTAACCTCTCTTCTTATTTTTTGTCCATTTTGATCATTAACATCAATACCAATATTGAATGTGGACATATCTAGCTCTATTTTAGCTTCTTCTCCGCCGCGTGAACGTAAATTAAATTCACCTGACATAATCTCGTTAACACTCACTTCTCCTGTGTAAACATCGCACTGATCATCCGTACAATATACACCTTCAATACATAAAATATCTAACATATAAAATTCCTCAATATTTATTATTTAAATACACTATATATATTTTTTAAATATATACAACCATAGTAGCAATAAAAATATAAAATTCAACAACTAATTGTAAAGTATACCAAAATAAACATTACTTTAGTATGAAGTTGTTTGCATAAGATTTGATGAATTTTTTAGCACATTTTGGCATTTCAACTTCATATTTAACACCACGTTTTTTTGCATAAGAGATCGCTCTTTCAAGGGAATCAAATTTTAACACAATCTGTTTTCTTGGATCTTTTGAGCCAACCCAGCCCATTAAAGAGTCAATGTAATAAGAATCAGATGATTCAATTTTCAAATTCCAGAGATTCGTATTGCCTAAACCAGACTGTGTTGCAGTTTTTGCTGGTTTATAAATCCTAAAAGCTACTTTATTATCAATGCTCATAGTTCTTAACGTCTATGCTGAATAAACTTAAACATATATCTAAATATATCGTTTTACAAGTAATTAGAAAGACTGGAGCGTATTATCTTGCTAAAATATGGCAAAAATTCTGCAGTAAAATGCTCGCCTTAAGGCGAGCACCATTAACCTAAATTCATAAATATTAGGTTCAAAAGAGGTCTAGTTTCTTTTAAAAGTCCTAATAGAAATTTGATGACGAATCATCATTGCCAAATTTTGGTCTGCTTCTATTACTAAAACCAGAACCAGAACGTGGACGGGGACGAGCAGGCCTTTTGTCATTATTTCCTCCAGGCCTCCTATTGAACGAACTATTGTTACCATTATCCCTGTCATTTGGACCATCTTTTCTTTCTTCGTTGTAGAGTTCGCCTTCAAAAAACTCTCCAGTTTCCTGATCAACTCGACGTCTTGACAATTTTGGACATCCACCTTTTTCAAAGTCAATGATTAGTGCTTTAAAAACGTCGCCTTTTTTTAGTATACTTTCTATAGATTCTATATGCTCATTAGCTATTTCACTGATATGCATTTTTCCCCTTCTTCCACTTGCAAGCTCAAGCTCTACAATAGATTTTTCTATATTTGCAACCTTAGCCTCAACTATAGAACCTTGCTCAAGTTCGGTTACTGAATCAATCATCATACTTTTTGCAATTTCAGCTTCAGTGCTACTCATAGCAAAAACAGAGACTTTACCATCATCTCCTATTTCAATTTTCGCATTACTTCTTTCGCATACACTACGTATATTTTTTCCTTTAGCACCTATAGCAGCAGAAATTTTATCTTTATCTATATAAAATGATAACATTCTTGGAGCATGTTCTTTCACGTCATCGCTGTGCTCTGAAATTACTGCATTCATTTTTGTTAAAATATGCAATCTACCAGCTTTTGCTTGTTCTAAAGACTTCTCAACAATTTCAAAGCTTATACCAGAAATTTTCATATCCATTTGCAGAGCCGTAATTCCTTCACTAGTTCCTGCAACTTTAAAATCCATATCACCAAGATAATCTTCATCACCAAGTATATCAGAAAGGACTACATATCCGTCTTTCTCTTTGATAAGACCCATAGCGATTCCAGCAACTGGAGCTTTTATCGGTACACCTGTATCCATCAACGCAAGCGATGTTGCACAAACTGTTGCCATAGAAGAAGAACCATCAGACTCAAGAATTTCAGATACTGCTCTAATTGTATAAGGAAACTCAGACTTCTCTGGCAAAACAGGATGAATTGCTTTCCAAGCAAGTTTACCATGACCAATTTCTCTTCTTCCTGGTCCTCGTGAGGCAGCAGTTTCCCCAACAGCAAATGAAGGGAAGTTATAATGCAACATGAAATGCTCGCGTCTATCTCCTTCAATATCATCGACAATTTGCTCATCTTGTGTAGTACCAAGAGCAGTCACAACTAATGCTTGAGTGTTACCACGAGTAAATAAAGCAGAACCATGAGCCTTGGATAAAACATCAACTTCAACTTCTATCTGACGTATCTCATCGTGTTTACGGCCATCTATTCTTACACCCTCTTTACTAATTCTTTGACGCACTAAAGATCTTTCGAAGTCTTTTATTGCGTGTGCAATCAGATGCTCATTCTTACCAGCTTCTTTCATAGCATTCACTATGTTATTTCTAACCGCTTCCAAAGCTTGCACTCGTTCTTGTTTTACTACGAATGAATATGCTTTTTCAAAATCTTTACCATACTTTTCAAGCTCTTTTGTCATGTCTGAATTATCAACAGGAACAAAACTCTCAGGTTTATTGCCAACTGTATCAGCAAACTCTTTTATAAGCTTAATAATAGGCTGAAGATTTTCATGACCGAATTTTATTGCGCTGAGAACATTTTCCTCAGAAAGCTCTTTTACTTCTGATTCAACCATTAAAATTGAATGCTCATCACCAGATAAAAATAAGTCTAAACTGCTTGTTTTCATCTCTTGAACAGAAGGGTTGAGTATATAGTTATTATTCTCATCAGAGCCAACCATAACTCCGGCTATAATAGACTGAAAAGGAACACCAGAAATTGCAAGAGCTGCAATAGTACCAACTAATGCAGGCACCTCTGGAGCATTTACCATATCATAAGTTAATAAGTTACACATTACACTTACTTCATCATGAAACCCTTCTGGAAATAATGGTCTTATGCTTCTATCTATTACTCTGGAAATTAAAGTTTCCCTATCAGAAGGCTTCCCTTCTCTTTTGAAAAAGCCACCAGGGATTTTACCTGTAGCATAACTTTTTGCTGCAAATTGTACATATAAAGGCAAGAAATCAACACTTTCTTCCTTCTTTTTCCTTACAACGGTTACTAAAATAGAAGTACCACCATAATTTACAACTACTGAACCGTGAGCTTGACGTGCTATTTTTCCTGTCTCTAAAGATAAGGCACGACCACCCCATTCTATAGATTTTTTTATAATTTTAAACATATTGAATTCCTCAATTATTTTCTAATGCCTAACTTCTCTATTAATTCCTGGTAGGCTTCATTACCAAATTTACGCTTTATATAATTTAAGTGTTTGCGCCTTCTACCTATCAATATAAGTAAACCGCGCTTTGAGTTGTGGTCATGCTTATGTATTTTGAAATGCTCAGTTAAATTACTAATTCTCTCAGTTAAAATTGCGCATTGTACAAAAGACGAGCCAGTATCATCTTCTTTAATTGCATATATATTTATTAAACTCTTTTTCTTTTCTGATGTTATCGACATCTAAAACCTCATAATATCAAATATTAAAAACACGAATAGGCTTCACTGAGCCATAAATAAAACTGCAGATCGCAATAGGTACATTACCCACTATCGTATAACAAATATCATAATTATTCAAATTACACAAGTTATTTAATGTAATTTCCTGACCGTCTCTTATTTTTCTTGCTTCTTCTGCAGAAATTTCAACTTTTAACATTGACTTTAAAGAAGATTCAATTGGAATAACAAAATTTTCTGCATTACTCTCTTTTACCACATCACCTTCTGTCATTCCAGTATCATTTCCTGCCATCGCAGTACCACCTAATGTCATTCCAGCGCGTGACGCTGGAATCCAGCCTGTTTTATCACAAACATTGTTTTTGACATGTGTTCCTAGGGTCTTTTTCTCATCATACGATTTGTACATATTTGTATATCTGGATCCCAGTGTCACGCACTGGGATGACAGGGAAAAAAGGGACTTGGATGACAGAGGGTTATATTGGGATGAAATCGTAGGCTGCGATGACACCATAGAATTAATAAGCTGCTCAATTGTCACCGACTCATCGTCTCTAAAATCACCTACCATAGTTCTCTTTAATTTTATAACGTGCCCAAAACAATTTAAAGCAATGCCAAGATCCCTTGCGATCGATCTAACATATACGCCACTACCACACACCATAGAAAAGTCAGCGCTATTATGCGCTGTGTCCACAGCAATCAATTCTAGCTCATGTATGTAAACTAGACGCGATTTAATATCTACTTTTTGCCCATTTCGTGAAAGCTTATATGCTCTTGCTCCATTGATTTTTACCGCTGAAAATGCCGGAGGAGTCTGCGTGATTTCACCAACAAAATTTTTTATCGCACAATTTATTTGATCATATTTAGGTTCAATAGTGCTGCTCCTCATAGCTTCACCATCCAAATCATCCGTTGTTCTTTGCTCGCCCCATTTTACTGTGAAATCGTACGCTTTTAAGTCAGAAGATAAATAAGGTATAGTTTTTGTGGCCTCACCAAGAGCAACTGGTAAAACTCCAAAAGCTAAAGGATCCAGTGTTCCTAAATGACCAGCTTTTTTAATATCAAAAATTTTTTTTATCTGATTCACAGCTTGTGCAGAACTAATACCTATTGGTTTATTGAGATTGAGCCAGCCATGTATCATATATTGATTGTATATAATTAGTGGAAATGCAGGAAGGAAAAAATCTCTGCGCGTCATCTAAGTAGCCCTCCTACCTGTCCAAGTAGCCACCCTTACCTGTCATCCCAGTGCGTGACACACAAGTGTACGAACGTTTGTTATGGAAAGTGAAAAAGGTAATAATCGTAGACTTTTTCTGGGTTTCCACCACAATATTCAATGACAGGTTTTAGGATTTCAAGCCTGAGTTCATTCATAAAAGCTCTCCTTGCAAACTTATAACTCTTGATTTCGCTGCGTTTTCTGTATTCTGTTAATAAAACCGAAGCAATAAGAATCATGTATAGTGTGACCAAAATTGTGTTTTTGCTATGTCCAAGAAAATGCTTCGTGTTGAGCTCCTGCTTGATAAATTTGAAGAAAACTTCTATTGACCAGCGCCTTTTGTAAAGAGCGCAGACTTCTTCAGCAGACATTTCATAAATATTAGTCAAAAATGTGAGAACTTCGCCATTCTGTCGATTTTGCGCTTTAATTAGCCTGATTTCAAACGACAAAAATCTTGAACCTTTTTGCCCCAGCCTGACTACTACATCTTCCATTAGCTCAAGCGTTCCAGTCTGCATGCCTGCAACTTTTCCGTGGATACGCACAATTTGATAACGAATATTATCGTTGCCACGTGTGATAAAATGTATGCCTTTATCTATAAACTCCTCGAAAGTTGCACGTTTTTGCAGTCCTCGATCAAATATGCAAATCGACTCTTGACCGTGATTTAAAATCATTTCCCGGAACGATGTGCTGTCAGAGGAGCCCTTGGCTTGAGTATACAAGTTCAGCAACTTTGCAAACCTGCCGTCAGTGGCAACGGTGCACTTTACCATATTCTTTGCACCACCACGCCATGGTATTGCAGATTGCAGTAATTTGCTCGATAACTGCAGGGTTGTGGAATCTATAATTAATAGCTTTTCTTGGTCTTTTTGGTTACAAAAACTTTGTAAAACGAACGAAAAAATTCTTTCGAAGTACTTAATTGGTATCGTTTTTAAGCGGCTTGCCACCGATGAATGGCGCGTATTCAGGCAAAACATCCGACGATAATTTTCCTCGATAGTCCGCAAGCTCAGCTCGTTTTTCTCCAATATGCTGTACAGCAGTAAATTAAATATATTTTCTCCCGTAAGTTTGCCCACTTTGTAATCAACGCCAACCGCTTTGCCTATTTCATCTAACACTGCTTTCGGCAATTTTGATATTATTTCTTTGTAATAAAACACACTTCACACCCTAATTTTTTTCCTATCTTATCGCTAAATTAGACGTTCGTACAGTTGTGTGCGTGACACTGGGATCCAGCGAACTTTGTTCGCAAATTAACCTAGCGAATAAATATCAAAATTCTCATCAAAATATAACACCATGGTGAGATTACATGCAAAAATAGATCCCAGATACTGTCTTTCATGTCAAACAAATTATCCAACTAAATTACAATTAAATGGTTGATTGTTTTTAAGAATACCAAAAAAGACATGCATTAATTTTCTCATTAACGCAAGGACTATGACTTTTGGGCATTTACCTTTACTTGCTAGACGCTGACAAAATTTTTGAAAATGATTATTATGGTTTTTGACTACTATAGCTGGCATATAAAGGGCTTTTCGGACGCGCTCAGATCCTATTTTACATATGCAACTTCTCTTACTTACAGACGATCCAGATTCATAATGTCCTGGATTTAGGCCAGCAAAAGCTGTAAATTGCTTAGCATTATCAAAATTATCAGCCGCTGGCATTTCTGCAATAACAGCAACAGCAGTAAGATGTCCTATACCTTTTATAGTCTTGAGGTTTTCTACCATATTTTTTAGATGTGGTAGTGATTTATATGCTCATTAATTTCTGTTTTGAGAACAATAATTTGCTCCTCTATTGCCAAAATTACCTTAGATATAGCTTCTTTGCAGCTGGAATGCATATTTTCATTTTCCAAGCGATTTGTCTGCTGCAACATATCATCTTTTAGCGATTGCAGGCAACGGTAAAGATCTCTTAAATGCCTCATTTCAGGTGCAATTGGTTTCCAAAGAGCAGGTTTATTCGCAATACAAAATCTAGCTATCATAGCTGCATCTGATTTATCTGTTTTATTTCTGAGCAGCTCACTTTTGCCAAAAGCCTTGATTTGAGCCGGGTTTACTATACTAACATTATGCCCTAAATCGTGCATAAAAGTAGCCAAATCTTCCCCATACCAGCTAGTTGCCTCAAGACACAGATGAATAAGATTTGCTCCATGGCCATTGCACCAAACCACAAGCTTTGCAAAGCCATCCTGATTATTTTGAAAGACTTTGTGTCGTTTTTTATTGTCCATCAGCAAACAAACATCAAATTTCTTTTTTGAAATATCCACACCCAAAATAGCATTTACTTGCATAAAATTACCTCCAAGACTATAAATAAACTGAGAGTTTAGACTAACCTTGTAATACGGGATATAATTCCAAAGATACTGTTCAGTCTTTTAACTCTATGGGAGGGGAGCAAAATCTGGAATTCGGCCTTATTGGCGTTAGTGTCAAGTCGGCTTCACCCTTCCTGCGTGGTATTTTAGCTCTAATGCCTCACATCATAAAGATACAAGTGTCACGCACTGGGATGACACTCTTAGTTGATACTTAACACAAGACCTATCGCTTTACGGGATGTTCGTACAGTTGTGGACGTGTTCGTGGTATCTCGTAGTAGATCCTGCTAACAAACAGCGGGATGATAATGTTATTAATCGATAAATCATACCTGAGTTAGCTCTATCGCAAAATTAAGGCTTTCCAGTTTAATTTTTTACTATAATAATTAGACTTATGTTCTTGAGCACAAAGTAATGTTTAGAAATTTCCTACTGATTTTGATATTCACAGTATTCATACCGCTGTCAACAGTTGAAGCAAGAAAATATATTCGAATTGTTGGATCTTCAACTGTTTTTCCTTTTATCTCATTTATAGCTGAAGAATTTAACCGCGTGTTTTCCTTTAAAACTCCAATTGTGGAATCAATCGGTAGCGGATCTGGATTCAAAATGTTCTGCTCTGGAACAGGCGAAGATACTCCAGATATAACCACTTCATCTCGCCCTATGAAAGAAGTAGAAAGAGAGTTATGTAAACGCAATAACGTAAATGACGTGATAGAGATTATTATTGGCTATGATGGAATTGTCGTTGCAAATTCAAACCAAAGTCATAGATTTGATTTCTCAAAAAAAGATATATTTGATACTTTATCTGCATACTCTCCAAATGACAAAAAATTAGTAAAAAATGACAAAAAATTTTGGTCTGATGTAAACTATACCTTACCAAAAACAGAAATTGAGATTTATGGTCCATACCAGAATACAGGTACATACGAAACTTTGATTAATTTCATTATGCTTGATCAATATTCCTGCATGAACTCAAGAGTTTTCAAAGAGAATTATGAAAATAAAGAAGAAAGAAAAAAAGCCTGCAGCAATATAAGAGATGATGGAAGATACATAGAAGTTGGGATTAACGAGAATATCATAATACAAAAACTAAAAAGCAACAGAAATGCCTTGGGAATATTTAGTTTCAGCTTTTTAATGAGAAACCAAGATAAAATACAAGGAAGCACCATTGCAGGAATTGAACCAAATTATGAAAATATATCGTCAGGGAAATACATATTAGCAAGACCCTTATACCTTTATATAAAGAAAGAGCACTTAGGCACTGTTGATGGATTAAGGGAGTTTATCAGAGAGGTCATAGACTCCATCAGCACTGAAAGTGGGTACCTATTTAGGTTAGGTCTAATCCCACTTTCAAGCGAAGACATAAAGAAAGTTTCAGCGAAAGTCCATGACATAACTTGATGGTTTTACCAAAATTTCAACCAATCAAACCATCCGTATGTATCCATAGATGAAAGTTCATCACCAAGTACCCTAGCTCCCAGAGGAACAGGAGATGGCTTATAAGTTTTACTGTAACAGCTATGTGTATCTATAGGTGCTACATACCTTACAATACAATGTGCACCAAAAAACACAGCAGTAAACATGCCAAGTGCAAAAAGTGCTGGCCACGGCATTCTGCCAAATATTGCAAGCAAGGCTGCACCGATTATTACTAACGTAATAATCGGTGCACCTATATAACGAAAGTAGTAAACGATAGAGCACATGAACCATGATGGATGGTCTGTAACTTTTGAGTTATAAAACTTGTCGCCTTTTTTGTTACTAAAATTAGCAGCATTTACATTAAATGCAAAAAATAGAAAAACAACAAATAAAAGAAATTTTTTCATCACACCTATTTCAATTTTATACCAAATTATTTCTTATTTTGATTAAATTTAAGAAAATACTAATGATTCAATAATTATACTAATTCTATTAAGATCAAAATATCTTGTTATTTATCATCGAATTATGTAACCTTTACACCTTTCAAGCGAAGAAAGTTTCAGTAAATGTTTATGGTTTAATATAATTATGGTGCTCCTTTTGGAAGCACCATTTTTCAGACTTTTAATCTTTTTAAGCACATGTCTTGGCTGTTGGATCCCATTTTTTCCCAGCCTTAGTACACGCTGATTCTGGAGTATCGCCACATGCTTCCACTCCTGTTATTGCCTTTACAATTGCAGGGGCACCAAAAAACGCAGCAGTAAACATGCCAAGTGCAAAAAGCGCAGGCCACGGCATTCTACCAAATATCGAAAGCAAAGCTGCACCAATTATCACTATTGTGATCATTGGGCCACCTAGTGTCTTGGTATAGTCTACTATATTGCATATTGTCCTTGTTGTGTCATCAGCATTTGCATCAAACGCAAAAGAGAGAATTAAAGTTACAATTAGAATGTTGAAAAATTTTATCATTACGACGCCTCCGATAATTTCTGTTTCATGTTCGATTATCTTTCACTTTAATTAAATTTAAGCAAATGCTAAAAGCATAATGATTATACTAATTTTACTAAGATATAAGCTTATTGGAATAATGTTAGTATATTTACAAACAATGTCAGATTTTTAACTCAATTTATCACCACCATGCATTGGTGGTAAGCCGAAGGCTTCTCTTTTTTCATTGAGTGTCATGAAGCTTGCGTTTTCTACGTATTTCCACAATTTTTGTCTTTTTTCCATTAGGATTTCTATCGCATCTTTGTCATACGATAAGCATAAATCGTTACCAAATTTTGGCACTAGCCAAGAATTTAAGTGGCAGACTATATTGTCCAGTGTTGGTAAAATTGTCTGTTCCCAAAGGGATAAACGAGCTTCGGCTAAATTGCTATAAGTGTTATCACCTGGTATGCCAAGTAACTGTGGCGGCACTCCAAAAGCCAGAGCAATATCACGGGCTGAACTGTGCTTGGATTCAATGAAATCCATATCTCTTGGTGATAAACTCATTTCTTTCCACTCCAACCCTCCTTCAAGTAATATCGGTCTTCCTGCATTCACTGGACCAGAGTAATGATCATTTATCTGCACTTTCAAGCGTTGGTATTGCTCTTGACTTAAATTTCCACCAGTTCCATCTTTTGCTGATTTCACCACTATTGCACCACTTGGCCTTGCTCCATTTTGTAGCATTGCCTGGTTCCAAGCACCTGCTTGATTGTGTTGGTCTATGCTATATGCAGCGGCTTCAATCGGTGATAGGCCATACCAATCATTCAATGGGTTAAAGGTTTTTAAATGCAGCACTGCTGAGCGCCCTGTTAGCTTATCAACTTTAAAATCGTAACTGTTATTGTTTACCGTATAGCGATAAATATAAGGAACATTATTTCTTCCAGGCACGATTTCAACCCTATCTGGGCGCAAAAGGTAAAGTTCCGTTGGTGGTTTTTTGTTATTTTGTGACTCAATCATAAGCATGTAAGCATTTCCACTAATTAGCCGATAAGTCACAATACCTTCTATAAACTCTGATTTGGATGTTATCGGACTCGGAGAATAGAGCAATTTTAATAATGGGTGGATTTTCAATTGTGATTTCCCCTGCTGAGTAAACTGGCAGAGAGTAAATGGCACTGAAGCTGCAGCAGTTGCAATCATATTTATCGCACGAAAAGCAATAACATTTTTGATGTAACCCTCTTCAGCAAAACTCACATAATCACGCTTACTCCAGCTTGGTTCCATCATGAGCTGCAAAGCGGAATGTTTAGTAAATACTTGAGTTTTCTTTTTTTGAAAAATGTTGAAATTCATATGTACCTCGTTGTTTGTTTAACAGTATATTTCATTGGTTAGGTTTTGGGTTTCGCAGAGGGTTTAGTGACAATTAGAACCTCTGAATGAATTGTTTCCGGTATTTTGGTTAAGTTTTTGCCGCTTGACATGAGTTTTTTTTGCAAAATTTTTGTTGGCTGAGCTACAAAAATTGCAAAAACCGTTGATTAGAAAAACATAAAGTACTTTTCAAATAACTTTGTTATTTATTGGATGTACTTATTGTTGAAATAAAATACCCAGTAGTCTATCACGTTTTTTTGATTTGCCTATTGTTTTTTTAATTCAGCAGATATTTTGTAAGATGAAATTCAAATAAATACGCTGGATACATCGCAAAATAACCACAGTTAACGATGAATTTTCAAAGAGCAAGAGCATTCTACAAAAGCACTAGGTATGAATGAATGTGACTTTGAACGTTTATGCTATATTAACAATATAATGTGTATTCTTTTTAGAAAGGCTTTAAAAAGGAGGCACAAAATGAGGTTAAATTATAAAGATATCAGAGATTTTATTAAAGAATCTTATATCACCAAAGGAAGAGGTTATTTCGATGATGGAATGGTACAAATCGTATCTGTTAATGAATCTCACGCTGAATCAAATGTGACTGGATCAAGCGTATATCAGGTCACATTGAAACACAACGGTCAATACCTTACTGGAAAATGTTCCTGCCCTGCATTAGGATATTGTGGTCCGTGTAAGCATATGGCTGCAACATGTTTTGCTTTGATTCAACTTGATAGACAGGAATATCGTTCATCTCTAGAATATGTTGATGAACAAGATCGCCTTGAAAAGTTGCTAATTAAAAAAACAAAACAAGAGCTCATTCCAATAATCGTTCGTTTTAGTGATCGTCACCCAGAGATTCTTGAAGAATTAGAGGATGAAGAATATGAGGAATATAGGCTGTGCCACTCCAAGTAAATTTTTAAGGCTATTAAGAATTGTGGTTTGAAGTGCTTGTTGCTTAAATTCATGCATCGCTTTGCAAATTTTTCAATTGGGGTGGTAAATTTCTATATCTTCATTTGTTAAGCGAAGGAAGAGCTTGTGAGAGTTGTACACTACTCATTTCTGTATCTGGTAGTTGTTGTGCATTTTGTGTTGCCATCTGTGCAAGCGAAAGTGTGTTGCAGAGTTTCATCAAGTTCTCTATTTGCTTGTCTCTTTCTTGATTCTCTTTTTTCAGATCCTGTTCTCTTTTATCTCTATCTTGATTCTCTTTTTTCAGCTCTTCTATCTCTCTATCTCTCTCCTCACTGTTTTCTCGCAGTTCTTTTTCTAATTCTTGACTTTTATCTATTAACTCACAAGCTTCTATCTCTAATTCTGCTATTTTATTTAACCTTTCATTTATTTGTGGCAAATTTTCTCTATTTATTTTTTTTATACATCTTTCGATTAACTCATCTATACTTTCCAAATCTTTTCTTTTTTCCTCGACCTTCTCATAAAAATCTTTTTCTATATTAAATTCTTTCTCTAAATGGTTTTTATATACTTCGATCACTTTCATCAGCAGTTCTTTTGCTGTTTCTTTACTTAATTTTATATCAAAAAACTCTCTTATCTCCTTCTCATTCTTTCCATAACAATAATATGTCATTAAATAATAAGAACTTTTATGCAGCTCAGTTAGTGAAAAATTATTTATTGTTTCCTCTAAAATGTTGCTGGGTAGCAGTGTTTGATAATTTTTAGATGTTCTAAATTTTCCTGTCCAGCTTGTTGCTGCATTCCACACATTTTCAAATTTTCCAGGTTCTTCTTTATCCTTTAAATAGACTTTTGTACATATAAGTAAAATATTTAAATATTCTATAACTGGTAAAACTAAATATTCATTAGCTTTTTTATAATTCTCTCTGTGCGTAACAGAGTACGGGTGCAGTTGCTTTTCTTCAAGTGAGATAAAAGAACCAATCAAAGAAAGTGAAAAAAAATTTTCCAGTGACTCCAATATTTGATGCTGCACTTTACTATCTTGAAATAATTTTTTTACTGAATTTCTTATACAGCTTAAATCTTCATCAGACTCACATCGAAAACGTAAGAAATATAAATCACTAGTCAGCATTTTTAAGGCATGCTTACAAGCATAAAACTTATAGCTAGACCTCTTTTGCACATCATCTTCTTCTTGCACAAAACCATCAATATTGTTATTTAAAAACATTCCTATTTTAGTTCTTGTGCTTGTTATAAAATTATCAATAGAAGGCAATAACTTTTCTTGCATCATTGATAAAAATAACAATGCATCTAACACTTTGTCGTTTAAGCGGCTTAATTTTTCTTCACCATCAAGTAAATGTATTTCTACTTCTTTATATGAACAATACCTAAATTTCTCGCGTACAAAAAGCTTCCAGTATTTTGAATCTCCTTGTAAATTCTCTATAAGGTCGGTGTTAGTGGAAATTATATGCAAATTCTTCATAATTTCCCACAAAGTATTTACGCCTTTTTGCATCTCGGTAGCATCTTTTACTTGCTCTTCTGATCCTCCAGCTCTTCTCACAGAATCCGGATGATATTTTAAAGATAATGCACGAAACGCCCTATTTACTTGCTCATTAAAATATTCGTCATGATCCTGGTCAAGCTTTCTTTTTTCTCTTACTGCTTGCAAACTATTATCTAACCTTTCCAGCACTCCTGTTAAGTTAAATAATTTTAATATTTCTTTTAACTTTAAGTCTTTTATAGATATTTTCTTTCTTTTTAAGTCAAATAAAACTAATTCCTCTTCTAATACAACTCTCGTATCTTCGCTTATCTCATCATAAATATTAAAGATGTGTTGCCATTTTTTATTTTCCAAAGTCTTTACTTTAAAACTTTTTACCATTAATTCTCCCTCATCATAAATATTTTCATATGTTTTAATTTTTTTACCAAGCCACCAAAAATACCCAAGAAATGCTGATAATCCGACAAATCCAGAAAGGGCAATTAATCTTTTTTTTTCTTGAAAATGAAAACACAAAGCTAATCCACTCAGCCACAACGAAAAAATTAGCAAACTTTGTTGCCTGGAAAAAGTTGTATAACGCAAGATATTATTATTCCACCCTGCAGGTTTATTTTTACCAAGCTCATTCACTAATTTCTTAATCTCATCATGGCTTTTCGGAATATAGCTTTCTTTCCACTTGAGTTTTTTATACAAGTTACTTTTCAGATTTTCTTTTTCAAGAATTTCTATAAATTTCTCTATCTTCATTTTTCAAGCGAAGGGAGAGATTGTGATAGTTGTACACTACTCATTTCAGTGTTTGGTACATTTTGTGTTGCCATCTGCGCAAGCGAAAGTGTGTTGCAGAGTTTCATTAACGTCTCTATTTGCTTATCCCTTTCTTGATTCTCTTTTTTCAGATCCTGTTCTCTTTTATCTCTATCTTGATTCTCTTTTTTCAGCTCTTCTATCTCTCTATCCCTCTCCTCACTGTTTTCTCGCAGTTCTTTTTCTAATTTACTTATCTTTGTCCTATATTCTTGGTTTTCGTCTTCCAATTTTTGTATTTTATTATCCAACTGAATTTTTAATTGGCGACTTTCTGCTCTTAGTCTTTCTTCAACACATTTTTCTGATTCTTTAATTTTCTGTTCTAATTCTGATATAGCTATATCTTTTTTTAATATAATCTCACCTTTTAATTCATTTTGCCTCTTTATGTTATTATATGATGTACCTTGGAATCCATGTGATTTACCTATGCAATACCCGAGCAAATTTCTCATTTTACTACTTGGATGAGTTTCCATTTTTACTAGTGTGCTGCTTACAAGTTCAGAGATTTGCTCGCGATTGTCCTCAAAGTTATTGTTTTTAACTAGCTGTATGTAACTATCTGCTATATCTTTAAACTCTTTCACATTTAACCATGTGAATGGTTTAAAAGGACTACAATCCCACCACCTTCCTATCCGCCACATGCTTTCAACAGATTTTTTTAGTTCTTCCAATTCTGCTACAAAATCTTCTAATTCCTTTTCAAAATCCTCCTGGCTTTTAGATTTAGCTTCAGAAGATTCATTATTATTGATTTTCTTATCAAGAAAAGTTGACACTCTATTACCCCATATAAACTATATATTACATAATAGATTAAATTTCCATAATGGAAAAGAGTTGTTTAGCATAATAATTGAAGGTTTTTCAAATTAGTGAAATAGATCCCTTAAATAATGCAATAAATTTAAAACATATAAATTGTAATTCTGAAATTTTTCAACTATATAGGTTAAGAAGTAAGTAGACATTAGCTCGATGGAAAATCAGCAACATTTGCAAGTTCTGCGCTCAATTACATTCATTATTGGAATATTCCTATTGTTGTTTAGCTTCACAATGATTATTCCTATGGTTATTAATAAATATCTTAGCTTTGAATGGAAAAATTTTTTAGCTGGGTTCATCATCACCTCTGCATTTGGCGTAGCTTTTATTTTTCTGGGTAAATTAAATAAGTTGCATGGCATGTCGGCAATTTTCATGATTACTAGTTGCACATGGATTGTTTCTTCTTTGTTTGCAGCTATTCCATTTTACCTCAGCAATCTAAGTTACGTTGACGCGCTATTTGAAGCAATATCTGGTATTACAACAACAGGGGCAACTGTTTTTAACAATATTGAAGAGCAATCTCCAGGAATATTGCTATGGAGAGCAATGCTGCACGGCATAGGTGGCCTTGGTATAATAACTATAGGAATTGCAGTTTTTCCTAGTTTCAAGATTCTGAGCCTGAATAACTTACTCTATTCTGAATATTCAGACGCTACCAAAAAGAGATTGCCACATACACGAAGCGTAGTAATTCACATTACAGCAATATACTACAGCCTTATCTTATTATGCATATTTTTTTATTATTTAGCTGGTATGTCGCTATTTGATGCTATATGCCATGGCATGTCTACCGTATCAACTGGTGGATTTGCTAACTATAGCAACTCTATAGGACACTACAATAACCCTATGCTCGAAGTTATAACAATTATCTTTATGATTTTGGGCTCTCTGCCTTTTCTTAGTTATTTAAAAATCATAAGACGTTTAGACATTTGCCATGATGAACAGGTCTCTTATTTTATTAGGATAGTCATTATCTCGTCCCTATTTACTTATTTCTGGTTATATAAAAATGTTGATTTAGGGGCCGCTTTATCATTTAGATATAGCACATTTACTGCCACATCTTTGGTTACATCAACAGGTCATACAATTTGCAATCATATAAATTGGAGCTTTGTTTCAGTCCTAGCTTTTTTTCTAACATTTGTTGGTGGGTGCAGTGGCTCTGCAAGCGGTGGTATAAAAATCTTCCGAATGATCGTGCTTTTAAGATCTATAAGAAATTACTTTCACCTTTTATTAAACTCAGATGCAGATGATAGAGTAAAATTTAATGGTAGAACCTTGGAAAATGATGAAATCCACTCTGTTTTTGTATTTTTTGCAATTTATATATTAACGTTCACTGTTTCATCAATAGTGATGTCTTACTTAAGTAATGCTGATTTTATAACTAGCATTAGCTCTGTTTCTGCAATGCTTACAAACTCTGGTCCAGGATTCAGTAGTTTAATAGGCCCTTCAGGTAACTACTCTTCTTTTAGTAGTGAAGTAAAGCTACTCTTATCAGCTTTAATGCTGCTTGGTAGGCTTGAAATATTGCCAATTTATTTTTGCGCATACAGCTTATTCTCAAAGAAGTAAATTAAAAAATCAACAAGATTATATAAAAACATAATATAATTATTGTATAATTAATAATTTGAGACTATAGTTACCACGTAATTAACAACTTTCACATGGCAAGAATAGATATTACAGAATTTGAAAGACTGATACATAATAGTAAGTTAAGTACAGAAGATAAATCATCTATTATAAAAGATATAACCAATCTCATAAATAAAAATAAAGGTGTAGGGTTTGGCTTTATTAATAATGAGGATTTTCTTAAAACAGTCGATGTTATTTTGAATGACAAACAACAGGATTCGGAAGTGCATACACAATTGGCTCGCTATTTAAGATTCATAAATAATAACAAGCACTATTGGTCGTTTATCGTAGAAGATATGGCCAAAGATGAAAATAAAGATGCAATATTCAACTTGCTCAAGGACGAAGACTTATTCAGAGCAACTGAGATTATCTCAAACTCCTCCATACAATATTATGTCTTAAAGATAATAATGAGCAACAAAAAAAATCTAGCATTATACTATATGCATTATTATCTAGTTATGATGTTATTAGTACCTATACAGAACAAACAATACCTCATGAACTATGCATTAAAAGACCAGGCAATAAGAAAAGTGATGTAAAAATGTCTGATTATTTGCTTGACAGTCAAATGATCAAAGAAGATATATCGTGGCTAAAAAAGACAAACCATATAGCATTCCAAGAACTTCATGATCAAATTGAAAACATGCAAGATCAAGATCCAGAAGTTAAAAAAACATTTGATGATTATTGCAATCAAATAAACTCCCTCGAAGAACGTAAAGCACTGAAATATACAGCAGCAGCATTAGCTGCTGTCTTTATTGGTACATTAGCAGTTACTATACTGACAGGAAGCACATCTGCTGCGTTTATTGCAGCTGTAACAGGTATAATTGCTGTTGCAATTTGTGGATATTTGTTATGTGGTAGTAAATTAGAATCTGTACAGTTAGAAACAATCAAAAATCCTCCTCAGCGTCCTGTTGGGTAGTAAATAAACAAGAAATCACAACTCAGAATCTCGCTAGATCTTATTTTTACACTCAATTATACGCTATACAAGCCTTCTATACACCTTGTGGTAAGGAAAAATCAATATATTCACGATAAATTCATGTCATATCTGTATTTTATATGTGGAAATTAGAATGGGAGCTTATACCGGCAAAGAAAGAAGAATAGCAAATGTAGTTGCTCAACATTGGAGCGACATAAAAGGTGACAGACTCTGGCCAGGAATAGATGAGATAGATACTTCTGAAATAATGGAGTCTTGGCAAAACTGTTTTATCATTGCAGTTGAAGATCAAGGCTATATTTGTGAGAATGCAGGAGAAAAGGCTATTGAATTCTATGGTTTTGAGAAAAAAATGCGTATTGATAATAAATATGCGATTGATGCACCATTTTTGCGATTATATAAAGTAGATTCAGTTATTGATAAATTTGATACTATAGTAGATAGTAAATGTCCAATTAATGAAGAAGAAGAAAGCGAAAGTGTTAAAATGAGGCAAGTACTCCTGCCACTTGGCAATAAAGATAAAATTACTCATATATTAGGTGTAATTACATTTAAGCTTGTTTAATATACAATTTTAATTTGATTCTTTAATAAAATTATTTATACTACTACTTAGTTGCTATTAAAGGATTGAGTAGTGATGTTTATATATTTATTTAGAATATGAAGAAAATAAAATTAAAAACCAAGTCTTCTGTAAAAAAGCGTTTTCGTCTTACAGCTAAGGGTAAAGTTATTGCTCCTCAGTCAGGGAAGAGACATGGAATGGTGAAGAGAAGTAAATCTAATATTCGTAATCAGCGCGGTACAACGATTCTTGGCAAATCCGACTCGCGCATAGTTAAACTTTATATACCTTATGGTCTTTAATAAAATGGAGGTAAAATAGAATGGCTCGTGTAAAACGTGGAGTCACTACCCACGCTCGTCATAAAAAAATATTGAAACTAGCAAAAGGTTATAGAGGGCGTGCAAAAAATTGTTATAGAACTGCATTACAAAGAGTTGAAAAAGCATTGCAATATGCTTACAGAGACAGAAGAAATCGTAAACGCGATTTTCGTGGTTTATGGATAATACGTATTAATGCAGCAGTAAGAGAGCATGGGCTTACTTATGGAAGATTTATCCATGGACTTACACTTGCTGGAATCGAGATAAATAGGAAGATCCTTGCTGAAATGGCTGTTAATTATAAGGATGATTTTGCTAAATTAGTGGAAACTGTAAGCGGTAAGTTAGCAGAGAATTCTTGATTTTCTAAAGCAATAAGGGGCAGCAGAGGGATCGGTAGCATGAGAATTATCTTCATGGGATCACCGGAGTTTGCTGTTAGTGCGTTAATCTTATTACTCAAATCAGATAATGTGATGGTAGGGGTATATACAAAAGCTCCGAAGCCTTCTGGTCGCGGGCAAAAGCTGACAAAATCTCCTGTACATATTATTGCTGAAGAAAACAATATAGAGGTATGCACTCCTATTTCTCTAAAATCCTCAGTAGAGCAAGAAAGATTTAAAAACTTCAAACCTGATGTTGCAGTTGTGTCTGCATATGGATTAATACTTCCACAAGAAATTTTAAATACTCCAAAGTATGGGTGTATCAACATTCATCCTTCATTATTGCCAAGGTGGCGTGGTGCAGCTCCAATTCAACACACGATCTTAGCTGGAGATCAGGAAACTGGTGTAAGCATTATGAAATTAGATGAAGGGTTAGACTCTGGCCCTATTTTAAAACAGGAAAAATTTCCTGTTGAAAAGAATGACAATTATGAAGTGCTACATGAAAAATTGTCTGAACTAGGTGGTAATTTACTACTTAATATATTAAATGAAATTGAAAAATATATTCCTATAAAGCAAAACGACAATGATGCATGCTATGCTGATAAAGTAGAAGACTATAAAATTTATGCAAGCGATACTTGTGAAATTGCTTATAGGAAAATTAAAGCGTTTTATCCAAAGGCATTTATCAAAATAGAAAATAAACGCATCAGAATACTTGATGCTGATTTTGAAATAAACACACATTCAGCTTCAAAGCAAGGTGAGATTATTAATGATAATATGCACATAAGTTTAAAAGGTGGCACTTTAATTCCTAAAGTTGTACAAATGGAAGGCAGGAACTCATGTAGTATTGAAGATTTTATTCGTGGCTTGAAATCGAGCGTGGTAAAAAAAATCATAGAATAGTCTACCGTTAGTATAAATTATCTTGTTATGTAAGATTTATTACTTTAGCTGTAGTACTATCGAATTGGTTTCAATAATTAGTTGACTTTGAGTAGTTATTGTAATAAATTACTTACTATGTTTGCTATGTCTGAAAATTCTAAAACCCCTGTAATCTTCTTGCTTTCTAGCGCTGCTGCGCTGATTATCGCATATATATTGGAATATTTTTTCAATATGCTACCATGCAAGTTATGTACATATGAACGTGTGATTCACTACATTGCAGGACTAATTGCAATAGCATGCATACTTAAAAACAATAAAATTCTGATTTATATGATATTTTGTAGTTACATCATAGGTGCTGTAATATCTTTTTATCATATTGGGCTTGAGTTTCATTGGTTTTACGATGTCGTTGGATGCACAGAGCAAACAAGTGCAAACGCTAGCGTAGAAGAACTAAGAAATAATCTATTAAATCCTAATTATTCTCCATCTTGCGATAGACCTTATTATATTTTAGGCCTTTCTTTGGCAACGTGGAATTTAATCTATTCATTAGCATTTCTGTTCATATCAGGCAAAGTGTATACAGAGAGAAAAAAATCTAAATAACTGAAGATACATATGAAGTTATTTACTGCAGACAAAGTTCATTTTATCAGCTAATGATAGACACAGCACTCGTGCGCCGCTTAGTGGAGACCCAGTTTCCACAATTTAGAGGTTTACATATAAGGCCAGTCGCAACCTCTCTCAGCGGATGGGACAATAAAACATTTCACTTGGGCGAGCATATGCTTGTGCGCATGCCAAGTGCTGAGAAGTATGCAATGCAGGTGGAAAAGGAACAAAAGTGGTTGCCTCGATTGGCACCTTTACTGCCTCTTTCGATTCCAGAGCCTTTGGCAATGGGAAAACCAGGTGAGGGCTACCAATGGCGATGGTCCATCTATCGATGGATTGATGGTGAAATCGCTGCGTCTGCAAACATAGCTGATCAGTGTGATTTTGCAACCAGCCTTGCTCAATTCCTCATTGCTTTACAAAGCATAGATACGACGGATGGACCTCTGCCAGGACAGCACAATTTTTATCGTGGAGGAGCACTAATGACATACTATACTGAAGTACGGCAGGCAATTGCTGTACTCAAGGGTAAGATCGATATCGGTACTGCAACCGAGCTCTGGGAAGCAGCGCTTGAGACTACCTGGCAGTGTTCGCCAGTGTGGTTCCACGGCGACGTCAGTGCAGGAAACTTGTTGGTGCAAGAAGGGAAGTTGAGCGCCGTCATTGATTTCGGAATGATGGGGATTGGCGACCCAGCTTGCGATTTGACAATCGCCTGGACGCTGCTCAGAGGAAAAAACAGGGAAGCATTCCGCGGAAGGCTTCCCCTTGACGCCGGTACATGGGCACGTGGTCGCGCTTGGACCTTATGGAAAGCATTAATCGTTGCAGCAGGTATTAGGCCCACAAACGCTGTTGAAGCTGCGCAAACTCTGTACACTATTGATGAAGTGCTTGCAGATTACAGGTGTAAGCCTTGAAGTGTATGTAGAAGATCAATAGACTTAAATTACCATTTTTTATCTTTTTAGCATATCTATCTACCTTTTACCACTTACCTGAATGGACACTATGAATATAAAGATATTTAATGGTATTTATAGTGCGGAACCATTTCACAAATTGCCTGCTCGAAAAGCATTTTATGGCTCAAGCCAGTTTTTTTGCACGTAATTTCTAAGTTTATCAAATGTTCCAAGATTTTCTTAAGTTCTGAAAGTTGAAAATTTTTTAAATGAGACTTAAAGCTTTGCAATTGTTTAAAAAATAATGGTGGACTCAGCTGATCAATTGCATCCTGCTCTTTTGCTCCACCTTGCATCAATAGCAAAACGTTTTCAAGACGCAGAAAATAATTTGATATAATACGAATCAACGCTATTGGTGAAAAATTCTCTTGCTCTATTAATGTGTCAGAAATTTTAATAAAATGAGCTATATCTTTACTTGCTATAGCAGAGCATAAGTTATCAAGTGTAGCATAGTTATTGCCAGAAGTTGAAAAACATGACTCCACATCAACGAGTTTCAGATCCTTTCTTTCTCCCAAATATAACACCAACTTTTCAAGCTCTGAATATATATGCAACTTGTTATGGTTGAAGTAAGACTGCAGATGATAGATTGCCTCATTTGTGTATTTTACATCGCTTTGTTTCAAATAGCCCGAGATAATATCATGAAGATTACTGTTGCTATCCTTATAGCAAGCAACTACACCAAAAATTTTTGAGCTCTCCATGTAACTTTTAATTGTAGAATTATATGAAAGGTCATCTGCTATCAGCATTACGTAATTATCTCTAGTACCAGTATTAGAGTCCAATACGCTTTTTAACTCTTTGGATATGTTCCCACTTACATTTATTAGCTTAATTAACTTTTTGCCGGTAAACATTGAAACGTTTGCCAATTCAGAAAGGAGTAAACCAGGTGACTTATTTACCGCCACAAAATCCATTACCTGAACTGAATAACCACTCAAACTCGCAATTATTTCCCGTACATAAAAATTAACCCTATTGTTGTCACTTCCGTGGATTAACACACCACTTAAAGCTTCAGGCCTCTCTAGAAACTTTCTAACTTTAGATGGTGTGATCCTCATAACCTCTATAGGATATCATTATTGCCAGATGTAGATATATTATCTTGAAATAGAAGCATATCATCTTGAGATGAAGGCACATCACCTTGAATGTTATGTACTAAATGATCTGCACTTCCTTCTGAAGCAACTTTTGTGTCACTTGATTCCCCTGTTTTCCCTGTAATATAATTATAACACTTTTTCACAGGTTGACATATATTATCGTAAAGCCACGCTCTTACCATATTTACTACTCCATAAATTAACTATACATTATTGACATATTGACGCTGACATAGCAAAAATTATTTTACGCTAAAGTGACCTTATTCTACATCTAATATATTACTAAAATGTTAAATCGCCTTATTTTAATTTAATAATTATACATTAGTATTAATATTATATTAACTATATGAGAAAACCTGCCACATTAATCCAAAAAACGCAAATAGAAAAAACCAGAGAAAATAAAATTACTATCACAGTTGTGTCTTTATTTTCAGTGGCAATTGTTAGTGCAATAGTTCTGGGAATCGTGTTCCCAATAACCATACCATATAGCTTGGATATTCTACGGTGGTCTGCATTATTTCTGCTAGTTGCAATAACGTGGCTAGATGTATCAAGTGCTATCGATATTGAGCAGCAACATCGTCACCAACATAGCTTGTAAAATTTATGTGGATATATGCTAGATTAATAATAATTAAATAAATTTATGTTAATATTTAATTAATTACATTTTATGGAGATTATATGAGATATTGCCCAAATTATGACATGCCAATACATACTTCTTATCCTTCAGATTACTGGGGAGTTCGAGCAGCATTTTTCGCTGGAGTCAGACAGGGATACGATTTATCACGTTTTTATGAAAATGAAACATTTCTTTATTATAAGATTGGCCCTAATACTGATGATGGATATGGCAATCAACCACTACACTGGGCTCAAAATATAAAAACGATTTTGTTTCTTATAGATAAAGGTGCTGATGTTAATGCTATAGCTAAGAATTCTATAGCTAAGACGGAATATACAGCACTACATTGTGCATCTGCACAAGGAAATAAAGAGATAGTAGACGTATTGACACTTCATAATGCTGATGTTAATATTAAAGGGAAAGGTGGATATACACCACTACACCTGTCTGGCAATAAGGAAGTAGCTGGTCTTCTTATTAAGCACGGTGCTAATGTTAACGCTAAAGATCACAATGATTTTACACCACTACATGCTGCAGCAAAAGAATGTCGTGTAGAAGTAGCTAAATTCCTAATAGAAAAGGGGGCTGATATTAATGCTAAAGATGATAGTGGCTATATACCTTTGCAATATGCAATTGAGAAACAATGCAAGGAAATAGAAAATTTATTGATTCAACATATTGACATATACCAGGCAGTTGAGCATGGTTATCAAGCAGTAGTAAAGTCACTGATTGAACATGGTACTTATATTAATGCAATAGATAACAAAGGGTATACACCATTACACTGGGCTAAAGATGTAAAAATGGTTGATTTTCTTATTAAGAATGGTGCTGATATTAATGCAATAGATAAGCAAGGATATACAATGCTACACTGGGCAGCTAAAAAAGGTTATCAAGAAATAGCTGAACTACTGATTAGAAAGAATGCTGATATTATAGAATCCAAAGATGGTAATTTACCTTCAAAACTAGCTACGAATGAATTGATACGTGCAAAACTAGAAAGCTATGAAAAAGGCGAAGCGCTTAAAGAGGTAAAAGATAAATTAATTGAAGAAAAAGAAGAAATGAAAGCGACTTTGGAGAAGAAACTCAAGGAAGTAATGGAAGAGAAAACAACTGCATTGGAAAAATTGTTAAAACTTCAAAAGGGTATGAGAGAACTCCAGGAGGAAGAACCTCTTATAGAAAAGGTGTTGTCAGAGGTGAAAGAAGAATTTAGTAAGTGTCATTTAGCAAAAAGCCTTGACAGTATTGTAAACCAACTAGATACAATAAATAGCGAACTTCCAGTTATTGCTGAATATTCTTCTCAGTCTGGTCGAGCAAGCTTTGAGAATACTATTGATTATGTATTAAAAAATATTGACTCGCTAGAAGATAAAACGAAGTCGAAAGTTGTTGTAGCTGTTACAAATATGCTAAACATGCTTAAAAAATGTGGTTCACAATCCGAAGAAAAGCTTGATTTGATTATAGATAATGTTAATTATATTAACGATAATATGATAAGACCTGCTGGTGAGATGACTTATTTTTCAATGACAGGTACTATGGCAGAGGATAATAACTCTGAGTACTCTTTTATCTAATTATCTAATTTAATATATACACTAAAGAAGGACAAAACGTTACACCCTTAGTATCCTTCTTTATCTTTTAATACAAAAATTAAATATAATATATACTTTATAGAAAATTAAATATTTTATGATAAAATAGTAATATATTATCAACTATGGTATTCATTATGCTGTCACACAATAGTAAAACCGAAGAATCAATTTCATCAGATAGCAAGTTACAAGGAGAGAACGGCACATCAAGATCAATAATATTTACCAAACCAGCAATCACAGTGCCGGTTCCCAAGAGAGAAATAGAGAATGCAAAAAATAACATCGAGATGATTGAAGATGAAGCAGATAAAACATTACTTCTGAACGAAGGGAAGATATCATTAGATAATGCAACAAAATTGGGTTTGAAAGAAATTTTTAAAGCAGGAGCGCTCTTAACGCACATGGAAGCATTTAATGCTAAAATAGCAAGTCAAATAAATGAAGAATTAATACCACAACTTGAGAAAATCCATGGAGAAATAAAATCTACATTAGGAACTAATTATTCTGGACTTAATGAACTCATTAGTAAACTCACACAAGATGTAGATACAAAAAACACTGAATTTAATGAACTCATTAATAAACTCTCACAAGATGTAGATACAAAAAGCACTGATTTTGATGATAGAATAGCAGAGCTTGAGGAAAACTATATTCCTCCTGCCGGTGAAATAACATTTTAATTTTTAGCTTTTTATACAAAGAAGCAATAGCCCATCCACTATTGCTTCCTTCACCTTTATCAGTCAATAAAACTAGCAACAAAAAGTGACAACAGGCAAACCGCTTGGAAAATAAAAATATCCATACAAATAATCAACCATTTAATCGTAATTTAGTCGAATAATTCGTTTGACATGAAAGAAAGCATATGGAATTCATGGCTTTTTTTTCACTGGATCCTATGCCTTTACCATAAAATCATAGTACAAAAAAGTGAATCCAAATACTCAGATGATAAAAAAGACATTAACTTTTACAATTGACTTCTTAATAAGAATATATAATAATTACATTATATTTATTTTAAAATGGAGTAGGAGATATGAGTTTGTTTGATCAATTAGTAACTGCAATATACAATCGTCAAGGCATTAAAGATATATTAAAAAGCGATCATTTACAAAAGGCTTTTGGTATGCTGTTCGAAGTAAATGACGACGATGGGACAAAAGAGATTCACACGCTTTTGACTTGTGCTATTCGCTATTATGCTATAGAAGCTATCAAGGATATTTTAAGCACCGAAAATCAGGATGCTCTTAACAATCTCCTTAATATGACACTAGAGATACAACTTAAAGGTGTACCGAGATATCTTTCAGTGTCGGATTATGCTGATATTACATTAAAGAATCTTCGCAAAAATGCGGATAAGAACAGCAAGCTCATTGAAAAATTTGTCCCCTTGGTTGTGAAAATCAAAGCAACAAAGGAAGCATTTGGAAGAGATGATGCAAGGAGTGACATTTCTGACTCTGGCTCCAATTCTCCTAGTATTATAATGCTAAGCGATGCAGAGGCGACTTCCTTAGATATTCAAGGTTCTCCTATTGTTGGAGGAGGCTCTGGTGATGATGAAGAAGTAAGTGTGAAAAACTATGATAATTTAACGCTTGAGAAACTAGAATATGCGCTAGCATATGCAATAAGCGAAGGAAGGAACGATGATGTTAGAGGTATACTTAATAGCAAAAACCCACATATACAAGAAGCTTTAATGACGATACCAGTTGGAAATGATAATACTTATAGGACACTTCTTGTTCATGCTATTGACCATGATAATATAAAAGCTGCTAAGTTTATTTTAGAAACTGCAAATCATGATACTCTTAAAAAACTCCTTGAGACAAAGTCAAAGATACTATTTAAAGATGGTGTAAAGGAGATTTTAGCATTGAATTATGCTCAAGCTAAAAAAATTCGCTATACTGGTCAAAATAAAGATGAGAAAACCGATAATCTCATTAAAGCTTTTGAGTCTTTGATTGAGAAAATCAAAACAAAAACGGAAGAATTACGTGATGGATCTACAGTGGAAGAAAGGGCAGCTGGCTTGCGTGCATTGCCATTCTACGATCAAAAATTAGATCAAAATGACAGTCAAGGCTCTCCTTCTGTCGTTGTAGGAGGCTCTGGTAATGGTGAAGCAGGGAATATAGATAAAAATGTCTTGTTTAATGATCTAGTAGATGCAATAAAAAGTAACAACTGCATTGTAAGCATATTAGAAAGAGATGGAATACAAGATGTTTTAAGAGATTTTAAAGTCAATGATGATAAAGGCAACACTCACACGGTTTTGACTTATGCTATTGACTGTGGTAATATAAATGCTGCTAATACTATTTTAGCTGTTAATACTGCTTCAGATGAAGCAGTCGAAGCTATTCTTATATACCTTCTTATGGAAGAGTTAGAAGTGCAAGATGAAAGTGGCAAAGCTGAAAAGTATATGGCATTCAGTTATGCTGAGAAAAAAGGCAATACAGAGCTTGCTCAGAAAATTAAACAAAAAATGGATGACTTAGGGATTTCAATTCCAGGTGAGAGCGCAGTGAATAATGCTATCAAATTTCAAGCTTTACATCAATTGCCAAATCAACGTGCAAAAGCGCAAGGTGTTCAACAGCCTTCTGCCAGCAGGGAAAATAATGCCATTCCTCACAACCATGGTAAAGCTGGAGATTCTGGTAATTCTTCTGGTAGAAGGAATATAATAGAAGCTCCAAAAAACGTAATAAAGCCAGATGAAGCTAAAGTTTCTGGTCACTCAGGTAAAGATGGCAAACCGCATACATCTCTTAATGGTGACAATGGATCTGAAAAATTCCCAAGTAGTATAGCAAACGACATATTCTTCGATGTTTTAAAGGGAGACAGCAAACATGCTAATGGCCTTTTAAATCAATATAAGGAAGATCCTGCTCTTTTTCAAAGCGGTTGGATGCAAATATTGTTGATAGGCGATGAGCAAGCTCGAGAATTAGCTAAAAAAGATAATAAAAATATAATAAAAGAAATTCAGGAAAGGCAGGGGGTAGGAATTTGTCTTATTGGTGGTGCAACATTGCTAGTAAGCGGTATTCTTACTATAGCACTTTTAAATCCTATTCCTATTTTCATTGGTGTTTCGATTGGATTAGTAATGTGTATTGGTGGAGCATATCATAAATCTCAAGAAGTTCCAGATACTGCAATGGATAAAATAGCAAATGAAAAGCATGGAAAGTCACAACCTTTGGCTGCATTTCCCGCTTAAATTACTGATATTCTTAGATTTTCATAGCAGCTCCCTTTAATAGGGAGCTCGCTTCAACAGAAAAAGCATGAAGCAAAGCTTTGTGCTTTTCTAAAGATATCTTATAATCAATCTTGATTTATAGTAAAAATAACTAATGTCCATTGCATTTGAACTTACTATGGCTGTTCGTTATCTGCGGGCAAAAAACATAAGATTTTGTTCCATAATGACGTTATTTTCTATTATTGGCATTGCGCTTGGGGTTGCAACATTAATAGTAGTAATGTCTGTGATGAATGGGTTTAGGGCAAAGTTACTTGATTCGATACTTGGTATTGATGGACACATCAACGTGTATTTTGATAAAAATATAAATCCAGATTATGGTGCAGTTTCACAATCCATTGAGAAAATTCCAGGCGTATTAAAAGCCACTCCCATGACTCACGATCAAATCATCATTTCAGCAAATGGCAACATTGCTGGCAGCGTAGTTCGAGGTGTAGCAATTGAGGATCTACTCAGTAATACTGCTCTTACAAGCAATGTTATTGTAGGTGATGTGAAAAATTTTGATGAAGGGGTAATAATAGGGGCACGCTTAGCAGAAAATTTGAATATTGACTATGGCGACAAAATTACGCTTATATCACCTGAAGGGTTTGATGCGCTGCTTGGCGAAATGCCGCGAATGAAAAAGTATAAAATTGTTGGAATATTTGATATGGGTATGTTTGAATATGACAGTACCTTAATATATATGCCTCTAAAATCAGCACAGGCCTTTTTTAATTATAAAGATAGTATAAAAAACATAGAAATATTTGTGAATGATATTACTAAATCCGGCAAACTCGCAAAAATTATAGAAAAAGAAACAGGAATGGAAGCTGAAAGCTGGGAAATGCAACAAAGCCACTATTTTAATGCTTTAAAAACCGAAAGAAATGTGATGTTTTTAATTCTCACTTTGATTATAGTGGTAGCAGCGTTTAATATTATCTCGAATTTAATGATGATAGTGCAAGAAAAGAAATCTGCAATTGCAATTATGCGTACATTTGGCGCAACAAATGGTAGCATTATGCGCATATTTTGTATTTGTGGTCTATTAATCGGCTTTGCAGGAACGTGCTTTGGCTGCATTATAGGTGTCGTTTTTTCTCTGAATATTGAAAATATTAGAGTATTCTTGGAAAGTATTACTAATGTTAAACTTTTTGATCCTATGATATACTTTTTTTCAAGTTTACCTGTGATATTGATTCCTCAAGATGTAATAAATATTTCTGCACTTGCATTGTTTTTATCGTTTTTAGCGACAATTGCTCCTGCATTACAGGCAGCTGCACAAGATCCCGCGGAGATACTACGTTATGAATGAAACTCAGCAAAAATACATAGCTTGGTTCTTAATTATGTTATTGTTTACCGGTTATATGACAGTAAATAACATAGTACTCTTAAAAGTAAACAGCCAAGAGAGTGAAAATAATTTGAAGGCTTTGTCAGAAAGCATGGATGAATTTAGAATGTTGCTTGAGATGAATCAGTCCAGAATAGAAAAGAAGATATTTGACTTCAAGAGAAGCCTGCATAATCAATGTGAGCAAATAGGTGATGGTAGCACAAGGTATAAGAATCTTGCAAAATTGTTATTACTTGTAGTTAAAATGAAGAACTCATTATTACAAGAAGCAAAATTTGATAATCATATTAATGGGGTAAAGCCTTTGATATCAGAACTTGACGACCCAGAGATAGAAAATGCAGTAAATGAATTGGAAAACTTGAAAGAAATAAGTACTTTATCTGAACTCAGAATATCTTTTGAGAAAACAATTGATACTATTGACTATAATAAAAGTACATTATTTAAAAAATTCATTTCAAATTGGGTAAAAGTAAAAAACAAAAATGATCTATTGAGGGTAAAATTTGCAGAAATTGAAGAATCAATAAGTGAAATGGACTGGCAGAGCGTAGCTACTACGCTAAGCAGTTTAACTAATCCAGAATTCAAGCCTTGGCTAAATAAGTTAAATGACTTTGTTATAGCCTCTAAGAATATTTCAATAATATATCACCATTTATTACAGTATATCTCATGATTTATTTTATAATTTTTGCTCTTTCATTTTTATTTGGTATATGGGTCAAAGTAAGCGGTGAAGTGTTAAAATTGGAATTAGGCAGTTACACTATAAATATTGATCTATATTTCATTATTTTTACTTTCGTAGTTTTATTATTTTTATCGATTATACTTACGCGCTTTTTTTCCTCTATATTATCAACTTTTGCTAATATAAGAAATAGAAGAAGAGACAAAGAAGAATTGCTTTTATTTGAAGCGTTTTTTAGCATAGATTTCGGCGATATAGAAAACACTCAAAGGCTGGTCAAAAACCTAACGGAGGAAAGCGATAGACTATCCTTAGTTAAAACTTTCAATGAAGGTAAAACAGGAAATTACAGTCTTTTCAGCAGCAGTTTAACGAATATTGCAAATAAGAACCGTAATTTAGCTATACTTCTAGCCAATAAGCTGATTGTACATCTAAAACAGGAAGAAGTAGTTTTTCAAAAGTTTATAGAGCATTGTTCTAGCTCAATTAACGATAAAATATTATCTATTCCTTTTCAAATAGAACATTGCATATTAAAAGAAGATTGGACTAATGCAATTTTTAAGCTAAAAGAAGCCGTTAAACTCAATATTTTTCTTCCATTTGATCATAAAGAGATGTTTGCTGTGTTTTACTGCGCTTTGGCAAGGCAATATGAAAACAAAGGGAATTTCAAAGAGGCTATAAAGTCTTTATTCAGAGCGCAAAGTTGTTATGCAGCTTTTCAGCCTGTAAATTATTTAAAGGCAGAATTATATATTAAACTTGGAAAAATCAGAAAGGCTTCTGCTGTGCTAGAAGCAGAGTATGAAATAAGCCCAACTGCGCAGGCAGCTAATCTTTATATTAGCTTGAACCACGACAAAGCAGAAAGGCTATGCAGTTTACGCCCTGATTACTATTTCAGCCACTTTTTACTTGCGTCATCTGCTATCGCTAAAGGTAAATATGACCTTGCAAATCAACATTTAGACACTGCTATAAAAAAAGCTAACTATATCTCAGTCTACCTTCTCATGATACATCTCAAGGTTATATTGCACGAGCAAGACAAAGCAATAGAGTGGCTAAATAAAGCCAATACTGAAGCTTTGCCTGACCCATCCTGGAAGTGCAAAGGTTGTCACAAAAAACTGGAACAATGGGATTATAGATGCCACAGTTGCAGAGGGTTTCATTGTATTACTATGACGTTAAGTTGAAACTAGACACAACTCTACCTGTCATTCGAGTAGCGGATACACAACTGTACGAATATCCCGTAAAGCGATAAGACAGGTATTAAGTATCAACTAAGGGTGTCATCCCAGTGCTCCGACACTGGGATCCAGTAAATTTATTCATTATATATGAAAAACTATTATGTTTATATAACTGCAAAAGGTTTATATGATGAAATTATTAAGTAAAAAGACTAGATTCCAGTGTCGTAGCACTGGAATGACATCAACGACTTGCGCATAAAACTAGAAGTTCGTACACTTGTGTGCTTGACATTGGGATCCAGAAAAAATAGATAGATTCCAGCGTCACGCGCTGGAATGACACCAGAAGTGATGTTGAACGTCTAATGATTTAACACATACAAGTTTTTATCTTTTTTATCTAGCAAACCAAACGTTGGAACGATTGTTGCCTTTAAAAAGATGACTGTTTCTACTGTTCTAATGTTATTCGCTAGTCTTTTTGACTTCTGACGCAAAGTAGCTTTAAAACTTTGCTTATCTTCTCTATGTTCTATGAGTCCGCCGATTACCATAATTTCACCACTCTTAATTTTTAGCATTGAGTTCATTTCTCTGATTTCAACAATTGGGATATCGCTATTTAATTTCGTTTTACTCTGCTGTGCAATATGCTCTATACCTGGATCTTTAGTGTAGCCATTAATTCTTGATAAAGTTGGGTGTATATCCATAAATATTTCGTTAGTATCAATATTAATGCTTGGATGGATTATTAGCACAATACCTATTGGTATGCTGTTCATTTTAGTGATTAAAACATGATTAGTACTTTTTTGCATATCAGAAGTAAAATAGATATGGTTTTTAGTAAATGAAATCATTGCTTGCTGATTATTTATAGCATGTACTCTAGGGCTTGAGATTACAGTTGAAGTGCCAAATTTATCTAAATTTTTTACCAAATTTCCTAAATTACCATCACCAAAGTTCATTGCTAGGTTAACAAGAGAATTATCTTGATTAATTGTAGATCTGGCACTATCACGTAAATCATTCATGTTAACGCCAGAAAGATATTTGTCATCCAACACAACTTCAACTACCTTCGCTTCTATCATTACTTGAGAAGATGCTAGCTCTTTGACTTTATTAACATACTCTTCAACAGCTTTATGAATACCCTTCCTAGCGTTGAGAATGATAACGCCTGTTTCTTTGTTGGATGAAAGGAATTCACCGTCATCTACTCCGTTAACATCCATTATTGTATTCAAGCCTTTTTCTAGGGAATTCCATAAATCACTACTATACTTAGAGCTCATAACATTATTAGAGCCTTTATCATTTCTATTTCCTTCACTATCATTAATATTGTTACTTATAACAAAACTACTTTGCGCAGAATGTTGAATATTAAGGAAGTCCACATAATAATTTTGTGCATATGGCAGATCCTGTTCAATTCTAATTACATCGTTTTCCACTGAATAGCGTAGCTTAGCACTTTGAGCTATATTTTTAATCACCTCATTTATATTCTTGTCTTTAAGTTTTAAAATAATGTTACCTGAGACCTTTGGATCTATATCCAAGTTAATATCAGAAAGCTTTCCTATTTCAACCAATAGGTCCTTTACTGATACCTCTTCACTGACATTAATAGAAATAAGCTGACTACTAGTTGTAAGATCAGGAAACTCTATTGGTAAAGGTATAATTTCTGGCACTGCAGGTTCATTATCCTCCAAAAGAGGTAAATTATTTTTATATTGCCCAAGTAAAGAATCATGCGCACTTTTATCATGATAATGATCCTCATTATCTATATTAGCATATTCCTTATTGTGTTGTTTAGTAGTAAGGTGTGTACAGGAAGTAATAAAAATAATACAAAAGAGCGTTAAACGTTTGAAGATGGTCATTATAGCATAATATAAAATCTATGTTCATAGATTTCTATAAAAATATTAAAAATGTATTTAATTTCGTTTTCATCCAGCGACTATTTGTCGTATATTAGCTTGACTTATATTCTCTATTTCTACTTCTTCTAGTTTCTTACTAGGTGGATGCCTAAAATTTTGATCAGGTATACACTCAAAATTCTGATTACAATCAACCTTTTCGTTTTCTCCAAAGCTTGCTGCTGTAGCTATCACTGCCCTACTCGTAACTTCTTGCAGTCTATGCTCTACTTTTCTGTAGTGTGATTCTGAGCTTTTCCATTGATTAAAGCACGACGATAGCATTACTGCTCCAGCAAACAGCACTATTGCTGTAATCACTAGTGGTAAAGTGCTAACAAAAAGAAGCATATAAGCTATTCCTGTTAAGTATATTCCGCCACTGAGCTGAAAGTAATGCAAGTAATCTTTATTGTATTGGTCCTGTATGTGCCTCATGAAGCATTCATTAAGATTATTTTGAAGTTTATTTTGTTTATTGTTTGGATTTTGCATTTTACAACACAATTCACCTATGGGATCTATACCTTTAAGATTGCAAATGTTTATATCTGCTCCTTTTTTGAGTAGCATATTTACTATTTTTGGACTGCTTGCTTCTTGTATTGCTATATGTAATGGAGTGTTTCCATTGTTGTCTTTAGCATTTACGCTTGCTTTAAGCGATAACAGTAATTCCACCTCACAAGCATTATCATCCATTATTGCCCTATGGAGTCTAGTACCTCCACTCAAATCAATTCCATCAACATCTGCACCCAACGAAATTAAAAGTGAAATAAATTTTTTGTTATCTTGTTCAAGTGCGACGTCAACAGCGTCATATCCCACCTTACTTTTTTTATTGATAAGTTTTTTCGTGTTTCCATTGTATTTATCGATAAGCAGTTTTGTTACTGGTAAATCATTTGCTCTGGCAAGGTAAAACAAACCAGTCTGACCATTTATATCCTCTGCAGCAATATCAGCATTTTTACTGAGTAAGTATTTTATAACATCGGGTCCATTAGTTGCCATGTCCTTATAAAAATTTAAGTAAGAATCAATAGCTGTTAGTAACAGTGTAAATTGATTTTTATCTTTAGATTCTATATTTGCTCCTCTTTTCAGCAGAACTCTTATATTCTCTATATTATTACACTTTATTGCTACATGAATTGCATCATGTCCAAGTGTAGTAGTTCTTGCATTAATATCTGCACCATAATCTATGAGTAAATTTATTAGCTCTTTATTGTCCCCTCCAAGTGAAGCAGCTATGTGCAATGGAGTAACTCCGTCTTCGTCCTTGGCATTAACATCAGCACCAAGCTCTAAAAGCAATTCAATGGTGTTTATATCAAAGCCATAACTGACAGCTTGATGTAATGCAGTCAATTTACACCCATCGCGGTCATTTATGTCTAATCCCCTTTCGATCAGTAATTTTATAAACGAATTATCAAACGTAGAGAAATGTGATTCACATGAAGATTTAGAATCACGTTTAATTCTCTCTTTATCTATGCCTTCAGCCTCTATTAACTGAATTAACAAGTTTTTCCCTTGTTTGTTTTTTGTGCTAATGCCTGTTTTCGCTCCACATTTTACTAGTAACTTGGCAAATTTTACATCATTACTCACTACTGCATATTCTAGAAAATTTTTACCAAATTGTAATTTATTATCAATTCCATCAACTATGCAGTCTTCTTCGAAATCTATTGCTGCACACTCTAGTAAGATCTGAACTATCTCTATAGTTTTACTGTTAACATCCTGAATATTATCTAGTAGGATCTCCAAAGCGACTTTTCCGTCTGTATCCCTTAGCGCAGTATAAATACCTAATTCTAAAAGCAACTCAACTTCAGTAATACGTCCCTCTTTTGCTGCATGATGTAATAAGCTATTTCCTTTCTCATCTTGAGCATCAATATTGATTTTTCTTTGACGAATGATTTTCAAAATTTCTTCTTTACTATTACTTCCAGTGATTAAATGAAATAAAGCTTGCAAACTATCAATATTGTTCATTTTTACCATAATATATTATTCATAATGCATAAACAACCTTTTTACATTGCATTATTTAATAAAAACTAAAATAATATGGTAAATAGCTAAAAACACCTAATGGTGTCAAGCACATAACTGTACAAACACCTAGCTTTATTCATAAATATCTTTTCTGTGCCCTATTTCTGTGATAATTACTGTGTGTTCCAATTTATCTATCCTATAAAGAATCCGATAATCGCCTACTCTTAATCTTCTGTGCCCTTTAAAGCTATGGCGCAATGGCTCACCAAGGCCAATTGGGTCAATTCTAAGCCGCTCATCTATAGCTTTTTTAACTCTTAACCTTATTGTTGGTGGTAAAATAAGAAAATCCTTCTCAAGAACTTTTTCTAAATAGATAATATCATATTTCAGTTTATGTCCCCATTTTTAATCGTCCTTGCAGATAATATTTTACCCCAGTCCACATCACCACTTCTTATCATCTTTGCACCTGGAACATCACGCTCATTAGCAATTTTAGATAACGCAATATCTTCTTCCTCAAATGCAATTGCTTCTTGCATCAACTTTTCTGCTAGTTCTTGTACAGACAGATTAGTAACTTTAGCTAATTCAGTAAGATGCTGTGAAGTTTCTGGATTAAAAGTCACATTAATTCTTGCGTGTTCCATATATTTAACCAAGAAAATTTACATTAATTATACAACATTCTTTTTAATTTTTCAATAAACATTTGTTCATAAAACTCATTAAAACATTTTTATCCATAGAACACATCATCAAGTACACAATTATACAAACGTTACAATCAAGAATTATGACTTTTGAACATTCACTTTTACCAAAAATAGCATTTACTTGAATAAAATTACTTCCAAGATTCCAAATATACGACTATAAATATACTGAGAGTTTAGACTAACCTCATAATACTAGATACAATTCCAAAAATACTGTCCTGTCTTTTTAATTCTATGTCGTATGGAAGCAAAATCTACGTGCCTTCCTTATTGGCTAAGTTAGGGTTCAGATTTATCCTCCCCCTTCCCTTCTAGATATTTGCGCACATAACAGTAAAATCCAGGAATTTTCTTTAAACTGGATCCTATATAGGACGACAGAAAAAATTTATCTATTTTAACCATAAAAATTAGGAGGCAACTATGCAAACAACACTAAAAAATCACTTATCTGAAGAATTACTTACTGTTTCTACATGCTGGAAATTAACACTTGCCAGTGAAAAAATAATGGGATTCACTGACTATGATGAAGACTTAAATATCGATAATGTAATGTATAAATCTTCAAGCGGATTTACAGCAAGTAGCATAATACTAAATACCAACTTAAAAAGCGATAATCTAGAAATTGAAGGAATATTAAATAGTGATGACATTAAGCAAGAAGATGTTTTATCAGGCAAATATGACTTTGCAAATATTGAAATTTTTCTTGTAAATTATAAAAACTTAAGTCAAGGGACAATGAATCTATATTCAGGAACTTTTGGTAAAATAACATTAAATAGTGGAAGATTTATCGTTGAGATTAGAGGGCTCTCAGCAAAGCTCCTATGATTGTTGTCAATTATAAATTTCATATTTTGTAAAATCTTTAAAAACCCAGTTATTTTTAAGTGTGTAGAAAATTTCTGTCAGCAATTTCTCAGCAGCTCTAAATTGCATAAAAGTCAATAATGATTTTTTGCATTACCCAAAACATTTTCTGATATAAAATTCAGCTCTAATACAATTTTTTATTTATTACTGTGCCATCTGATTCAATCAAAAGTTGTTTCATTGGCAACAAAAACACCAAGTTTTTAATTAATCTTTTTTAAATTAATGTAGCTAATGAATATGTGTATAAGTATGTCCCCACATATTTTAAGTACTTATGCACATATTCATTAGCTTATAAAACTAAGGTTCCATATTTTCCTTCACGATTATTATCCAATAAAAAATTCAAATTTTGTGAAATCTTTAAAAATCCAGTTCTTTTTAAGCGTATAGAAAATGGTTGTCAGGAATTTCCTAGCAGTAGCAATAATGGCCTTAGCAGAACCACGCCTTTTTTTCACATTTTCATAGAAACTTTTCAAGTAAGGACTATAACGTATAGCACGATAACTTCATAATACACCTCCTTCAATTTGTTTTTGTGATTTCAACCTTGCAATTGCTATTTTAGAAGAGCTCTCAATACGTTTTTTTAACTCCAGTTCTTGTTCTAAACTTATCGATATCCAGAACCTTTCACCAATACGTCGTGCATTAATAAACTTACGTTCAATCCAATAACGTACTACGTAATGACTGACATTGAATTTTTCTGCAACTTGTTTCACTGATAACTCTTCTTCAGATTTTTGATTACATAGTGCTGGGATCTTATGTTTAAATCGAATCCATTTCATACTTTTTATAGTAAAAGGATTACCTTTATTTGTTGTCAGCCCCTCTTGGTTTAACAAACTAATAATTTGTTCATCAGTCATTGTTTTCGATAGCTGTCTTATCCGATCAATTATATCATCTGAATGCCTCCATCTGTCATAGGATTTTTTTGGCAATTGCACCTCTAAGTCCTCTATAGCATTTGTTTGCCAGCGTATATGTAGTACTGCTTTTTGTTCACTACGTAGTTTTTCAACAGTAATATCCTTAACTAGAAGTCGTAAAATACGCTTTCGATCTCTTGCACTTGTTGATTCTGCATTCCATAAGCGTGGTAAGTCCTGAGCTAGTGCCAACACTTTCTCTTTTTGTTGTTTTGTAGCTGTAAGTACATCATTTTTCTTATATTCATCATATTGATTCTGTGCTTCTTCCAATGCTATTAAAGCTTCGTTCCAACGTTTCTCCAATGTTCCAGCTACTAGGCGATTTGATGGGTCTACTTCTTCATAACGTCTCTGTGCCAGTTGTACTTCATAATCTGCTCTTTTTATCTGCATTTGCCATTGTTTATCTAGCATGTGACCTCGTTGCTCCAATTCTTCAAATGCTTTTACGGCAATCTCAATTTGCGCAGGTTCCATGACTTCCAATACTCTTTTTACGATAGCTTCATCCAGAGGATTTCCATAAACAGAAAAACAACTCTTACTATCTTCTCCCCACTTCTTTTTCCAATTACATTCATAAACAGCAAGAACACCACCTTTGCTCTTATACCTTACAGTAAGACGACAGCCGCAGTAACTACAAATTAATAATCCCTGCAATAATCCCAATCCTTCTCGTACTGCTGTAGGTAGCATATTCTCTTCTCCACTGGTTTGATTATTTGCTAAAACCTTTTTATTTGCTACATATTCTTCCCACGTTATATAACCTTCGTGGTGGTTTTTTATCATTGTATGCCAGGCTTCTGTCGGTAGGCGAACTACTGTTGTCTTGACCAATCCAGTACTTGATAATTTTTTCTGATATTTAAAGCGACCATAAACATAAGCTCCAGCATAAGAAGGGTTTTTTAATACTGAACATACCCTAGAATGTGTCAGTGCTCCCCATATTAACTTTCCTTTCCAAATACCACCATATGCTCGTTTTGGAAACTGTATTTTGTTCTTACCAAAATGATGTACTACTCCATAAGCACTGCCCTTTTCTTTAAATACTTTAAACAATAATTGAATCACACTTCTTACTTGCTCATTATCGTCAAATCTAGTATTACCTTCATCATCATAGCAAAATCCTACTGGGAGAGGAAATCGAAGCTCTCCTTTCTTAGCCTTATTTACCTTACCTCCTAAAAGTCTAGCACGGATGAAATGCAACTCTGCGTGTGATATCGTTCCTTTTAGCCCAAGTACCAATTGGTCGTTGAAGTCATTAGGATTGTAACAACCATCTTCATCTATAATCAATGTATCTGTTAAAGCACATAATTCCAGTAATCTATGCCAATCACTGCAAGATCTAGATAATCTCGACGCTTCCAGTACAAACACGGCTCCTACTTTTCCCATTGATACATCAGCAACTAATATTTTAAAATCTTCTCGATTATTAGCTTGAGCTCCTGAAATCCCTAAATCATCATCTAAAACTCTTATGGCATTCTGAGACCATCCCATTTGTTGCGCTTTATCTTTCAGTTTATACTGCCTTTCAGTACTCTCCTGATTGAGCCTTACCTGTCCCATTGTTGATTGCCTTAAATAAACGTATGCTGGTTTTAATATATGGTGGTTCTGAATTTTGTGTGCTGTCATTATTAATATCCTCCGTTTTAATCAATTGTTGTTCCACTATTAAATACTCATGCAACATGTTTGCTATACAAATAGCTATCCTGGTAGCATCTACTGATATTACGGAGGTTTTTCCTTCCAATGGCATAATTTCTTTCCTATAATCGTTTCTGTGTTAGTCATTAATCAACCTCTTTGCTATTTTTAGCTTGATCAAGATTGGTAACTAATTTAACTAACTGCTGAAGATGGGAAAACGATAAAATAGGCGATAAATCAGTAAGGGTTTGATAAAGATTAGGATCTGCTTTGTCTGTCCAATCACGTGGAATGCCTACTGTACCACGCGTCAACGTTTTCAAACTAAATATATCCCGATTATTAAAGTTTTTTGTTGATAATATTTGAAAACTTTTCCCCTTCCATGGATGGAATGGATGAGTAATAGTAGCGTATCCCGAATATCGACTGGACTTAGGTGCAGTTAATTCTAACCATGAGCAACCCAAGTACACTGTATTAAAGCAGTGCGTGCCATTTTCGACCCTCGTTTGGTAATCCTTCCAATCGTGCACTGTTGATTAGATTGAGAAACATATGGTACAACTCCAAAATAAGCAGTGAGTTTTTCAGGATCGCGAAAGTCATTAATATCACCAATTGTTGTAATAAAAACAGCTGCAGAAATTACACCAATGCCTTTAATGCTAATGAGATTATAAAATCCAGGAAGCTGTTTAACAAAAGTTTCAATTTCCTTTTCAAGTTTCTTGAGGCTTTCTCGTATAGCTTCTAGGTGATAGCTGATCACTTCAATTTCAACTTTTTCCAAATGACACCAATTATGTTTTTGAATAGCACGTTTAAACCCCGTTTTGGTTGTCAGTGCTTCCTTTTTAATTTTTATTCCGTGGTAATTAAAAAGACTGTGCATTTTGTTAATCAAAGATATCCGTGATTTTACTAACTGTTCTCTTGTTTTAAGAAGAGAAACTAATTGCTGATATTGTGTGTTTTTGCATCTTGCTTCAGGCAGCATATCCTTGCTTAGAAAAAAAGCAATAGCTCTTGCATCATGCTTATCTGTCTTGTGTACAGAACGGCGAATAACTTCGAATTGCAAAGGAGCAATTATTACCACACGCTTGACGTAAGGTAACACTTCATCATAAAAGAAACAGCTGTTACCTGTTGCTTCTAAAGCTACTTCATCTGTTGGCTGAAGATTCTCAATAAAATTGTTTATATCCTGCAAGCGAAACGTGCGAATATATTCTGGTTTTTCTTGCTCTAAATAACAGGCAGTGAAGCTATTTGTATGTAAATCAACTCCAATGTAACGCATACTTTTTCCTCCAATTGCATAATAATATATCAGAGTAGAATATTGCCGGTTGATCCAAACTCCTATACGCGGTCACCGAATTTTATGGGCCGCACGATGGTTTTCGGTGGCAGGTGCGGTTAATCTAAAGTACGAGGTCTTCTTTCACTGCATATAAAAGCAGAGGGAGCCTCAAGCTTTGCCCAACCTGCTACCTATCCACTCTGAGAAGTTATTATCTTCTCATGCTCTCAACCGAGCAATAACTATTCATATCATCTAAAGTAATTTTTTTCTGTCACAATTATATGGTCTATTAACTCTATCTCCATGCTACTGCACGCTAATGATAGGATTTTGGTTAAACTTATATCGTGCTGTGATGGTTTTGCACTTCCTAAGTGGTTGTGTGCTATAACCATTGCCGTTGCTCCTACTAGTAGTGCTCTTTTTATTACTTCTCTCGCATATAGAGGTGTTTTATCTGCTGTTCCCTCCTGAATATACTCATCGATAATACGAGACTTCTTGTTTAAATATAGAACAAGAAAACTTTCTCTATTTGATTGAGCTATGGTTATTTTTAAGTACTCTATCAATTTTTTCTGATTCTCAACTATTGGAAGCTCTTTCAAGTCTTCTCTGAGCATTCTCTCAATTGTTTCTCTCACACACATAATACTTGCAATTGCTGAATCGTTCATGCCAGTTACACTCTTTAATTCATGAAAGTCAGCGCTAATCACCTTACCAATTCTCTTGAACAGATTTAATAATTTTTCTGCAACTTCTTTGTTTTCCCCTTTATTGAATGAAGAATATAGAATAAGTTCCACCAGCTCAAGATCAAATAATGACCTACCTTTGCTTGATAGTACTCTTGTTTCCAGTTCTTTTTTTCTATTGTTTCCGTTTTCGCTATTATTCATAAAAATTACCTACTAATTAATGACTAAAAATTTTCAATTGTTTACCCTGCTTTTTTTTGCAGTGGTCGTCATGAAGCCATCGATTTTGGGGGAAGTCAAGTCATTTGCTAAAAATTTTTTATAATTTATTTATTAATAAAAATACAGAATATATTAGTACTTTTTTGTTTTATTTCCTACATCCTTTGTTTAGCATAAATAGTCTTTATAAGGCTTGACTAATCTTAAGGAGCATATTATATTAATCTTTTATTCATAACTGAAGTTTATATTAGTATAAAATATGGAGGCTACAATGAGTTTAATACCTGAAAATGCATTAAAAGACATAGTTAAAGACTTGTCAGCTAATTTGGTACCTGCTTCAAAAACAAATAAACATTATCCAGAAAACCTGAACCCCTTTCAACCAGCTCTAAGAAAAATCAGGCTAAGCGAGTATGAAAACAGAAAATTAAGTGAATTTTTGGAAAAGGCTATTTTAGCCAAGAATATAGACGAATTAAATAAAATTGTCGAAGAAGCGTTATATTCAGGCATAAGAATAAATGCACGCAATGAGGACGATTTTAGTTTTTTCAGTGTCATAGTACTTAAGATGCATGATAGTAAATTTACAGGAAACAAGCAGAAAAGCATAATTACAAAGTTAGCACTAAATGGAGCGGATTTCGATGAACTAAGTAATTTTGATGGACTAGATAATGAAAAAATAATTGAAATTTGCAATAAGGTGAAAAAGGAAGTTGAACCACAAACACAGGACCGACTTAAAAAGCTGAGAGAAGTAGCAGAGAATGCATCTATGTCAGGAACCGTCAAGGATGTGGAGTTTGACAGTCGTTCATTTTATATGGAATTTTCAAAGAATAGTATAGTAGACATGGGAAAGGTTATAGAGGGTGCAAGGAGTCTTGGATTTGATAAAGGGAATGTAAAACTTGGCGGCAGTATCATAAAAATAGGGAATGGTAAAGTTGAGCTAAAAACCGGGAAAAATGGTGAAAGAAATTACGCAGATGTATCAGATAATAGCACCTTTATAATAACTTTTTCTACTAGCTTGGGAGAATTACACGTCAGAGTATACCAAGATGTGAAAAACTATGATCAAATACAAGTTAAGATAGAAAATAAAGAATTATGGAATGAGCTGCAAAAGGCTGGAGAAATTGTGGGACAGGGCTGCTTGTTTGGAGGAATACCTGTCAAAGCGGTAGTAGAAAAAGGATATTTCATGAGACCCGGAAGATCAGAGTCTACTGAAGTAATAAAGTATGCTAAGCCACAAAGCAGTGAAACCGTATCCTGGGTTGACAAAGTGAAAAGCGATAAAACTACATTTTTAGAACTTTAACTCTTTGGAAAAGATTTTATGACTAAACGAGCTGATCCCTGCAATTCTTTCTTGATTTTTTTGTAGTCTGCGATCAGCTCTATTATTTCCCTACCTTCTTTATCACTTTCATTATCTTCATACAAGTCCGAAGACATATCAATAAAAAAGTCCGATACATCAACTGAAAGAACTTTTGCTAGCTCATGTAACCGACTTGCTGAAATTTTAGCTTCAGCTCTCTCGTATTTCATTATTTGGCTAGATGAAATGCCTAACTTCTCTCCCAGCTGTATCGTCGTCAATCCACGCGCTCGTCTCCAGAGTCTTATCTTTTTACCTATTATTACATCAAGAGAATTCATGATAAAACTATAACCATTTGCAGAATATATTACAATGCTCTACTAAAAATGGAAAGAATCTATTTGAGTAGAATGCCATGAGATTCACCGTTACTTTACCAACTTCATAATTTGATTTAAGCAATGTTAAGGATCAGCTATGTTTTTAAAAGTAATCAATATTATACTCTCTTTATAGTCCCAGTACGTTGCTTATTTTAGCTATTGAAGTACCATTTAAGAAAGTACTAGGTTCTTTGGACTCTATAGCAGTTGCTGAAACACTAGGTTTAGGACTACCCGTTAAAGTCTTCTGTTTATTCATTACAGTTTCTTTCTCATCTACCATTTCCTCCAGATGACTTTTTAATTGTGCTAAAAACTTACCGGTCTGTTTAAACTCTGGGCTAGCTTCTTTTGCAGATGAGTATAAGGTCTTTGATATTTCAGAAAAATTACCACTTCTTATTTTTCCAACTATAGTTGATTGTACTGGTATAGGATTAAAATTTACATCTTGTATACCACAACTCCTTGCCGTACGCTTTAGTAGTGTATCAAATCCTAAGGTAATACTTGATGCATAGCCTTGTGCCTCTAGTAGGGATATAGATTTATCTACTGAAGAAACATACTTTTGACCTGTAATTTTTCTTACAAACACATCCAATAGCAGTATTGTACCATCAACATCTACTTGCGCGTTGACTTGTGATATTGAACTTTGAGTTGTATTGTTTTCAGGTAAAGCAGCTCTAGAACTAAATAACCCACCTATAGAACTTTTTACCCAACCGAATAAATCATTTATACTTGATCCAATTCTTGTAGCTGAACTTACTATATTTTCTTCATCGATAGCACGACGGCTGCGTTGATGTTCTGTAGTATTTCGATGGTTTAATAAATCAACAATTTCTCTTTTACCTTGCTGTTCTGCTGTACGAAGAGCTGTCCAACCACTACTATCTTTTGCATTAATATCTGCTCCTTTATTCAGTAATGCTGAAGCTACTTCTCTTGATGCTGCTAAATGTAAAGGTGTCTCATTATCATCAGTTCTAGCATTAACATTAGCACCCTTATTCAGTAATGCTAAAACTGTCTCTGTATTACCCTTGTATGCTGCCCAATGAAGAGCTGTCCTCCCTCCTATTGTCTTCGCATTAACGTCAACACCTTTTGCAAGTAAAGCTAAAACTATTTCTTCATTACCTTTTTCTGCAGCTTTGTGTAGCGGTGTCCAATGACCATTAGTTTTAGCATTAACATCTGCTCCTTTATCTATAAGATATTTTACTAGATCTAAATTACCAGAAGATGCTGCTTCATGAAGAAGAATATTTCCATAATTGTCTTTAGTGTTTACATCAACCCTCTTCTCCTCTACTAGATACTTTACTAGATCCAAATTGCCAGAAGATGCAGCATGGTATAGTGGTGTCCTTCCATAGTTGTCTTTAGCGCTAACATCAACTCCTTTCTCATCTACAAGATATTTTACTAGGTTCAAACTTCCAGAAAATGCAGCATGGTGAAGAGGAGTCCTACCATCATTTGCTTTACTGTTCACATCAGCTTTCTTCTCTTCTACTAGATATTTTACTACATCTAATTTACTAGAACCAGAAGATGCTGCTTCGTGTAGTATAGTATTGCCATCATCTGCTTTACTGCTTACATCAAATTTATTTTCCTCGATAAGATTCTTTACTAAATTCCAGTTAACCCATTCATAGTAATAAGGGTTCAGAACATTTTGCGTATCTTCCTCTGCTAAACAATTATAAACTTCAATACCATTTTCTATGTCAAGACTTACAAGCAAGTATTTAAATTCTTCATCATCGCCTAATTCTTCTAGTTGCTGATTTGCAGCATTGCTTATATCGTATTTACTTATTAGATGCTGAATCTCTGACAGTTCTGATAAATCTACCTCTATTGTTTGGTTAAACTTCAGTACAGAAACTTTACCTCTATTCTCTATCGTAAAATTATCTTTTGCAGCAAAGCATTGATCTAAATCTTTTAATAATACGTCCCTTTCTTTATCAGGATCTTTTAATGATAAATTAGTTTGCCCTTTTGCTATCAGCCATCTTAACGCTTCCACTACCTGACTATCTTGTAAAACTTCTTTTAACTTTTCTTTGTTATAAAGAGTAGAATACGTAGCAACAAACTCTTGTTGATCTTCTATTGAATCAAAACCTAGGCAGCTATAAGTATTAATACCATTTACTATTCCATTACTTGCAAGTAAATATTTTAGGCCATTTACTACTTCATTGTCTAACTTTTCTAGTTGTTCATCCAAAGTATTACTCACTGCAGCTTTATTGATTACAGCCTGAATCTCTGACACTTGTGACAAATCAAATTTATCTAATTTTCTGACTTCTATTGCTTTGTCTTCCTGACCAAACCTCAACATTGAAACTCTATGATCTGTGTCGTTCCAATTCTTTATGACAAACGTGGCATTACTTTGAGCAGCAAAAAAAACAAGATCATTGTTATCAGCTGACACCTCAATATCTGCAGGGTCTTTAAGTAGCAATATTCCTACTCGTTTATCATCTTGCTCTACTGTAGTTAAACTACCATTAACAAACTTTTGGTTGTGATAAATAGTAGAGTTAAAAGTAGACATCCTATATTCTCTAAAACTGTCATAATAGCTACTTCTTATCTCATCTTGATAATTTATTGCAATTTTGGCTAATTCAGATAACTGCTTAGAACTTAGCTTCTCTTTACTACGAAAATTTAATGTAAAGTTTCCATATTGGTTGCCATAGAAGTTTTCTACCTTAACTATTAGCGGTTGATCATCCATTAACATGAGGTCATTTCCATATCTATAAAACCTTATGTCATCTAGCTTAGCGTCCACTATAACTTCTGGATTATTTTGCACCTTTTCTGCCGATAATAAAAACATGTACTGACCTTTTGTCGCATGGAAGAAAGGTACTAGCTGCACATAAGACTGTTTACTTGGCCATGGTAAAAATGTGTTTTTGTCTTTATCTATTATTGTTAAGTGTCTATAACTGCTATTTCTAAAGAAATTTTCTACTTTGATGTTTGCTGTTACGTTGCCTGTAGCTATATGCAAATCATCTTCAACTCTATTGGTTTCAATTGAATCTGTAGGTAAGTAAAGTATATCAAGAGCTTTTTTCTCATCGTAGTTGTTGATTGTAACATTAGCTTTCTCACATGAAATCAGACTATAAACATCACTTTCTTCATTACCTTGAGCAAAAGTGACATTTTGAGTTAGCGGTATTACATCACTACCTTCAGAGCCAAAGATCATATTGTTTCTTGCTGTGTCCCTCACTACTCCATAGACTGTATAGTTGCCATTAACTTGAGAAATTTCTTGGTAGCGCTGAGCAACTTCAGCTCTAGTTGTTAAATTAGTTTCTGCTTTTAAGTTGAAGTGTGTAGAATTTGACTGAATGATAGGTTCAATAACACTGCCATACTTATCGATCAGTAGATAATGATGATTATTCTCTTTATCTAAATAATTTTGAACATCAAGTGTAAATGTACCACTATTTCCACTATTACCTTTAATCTCTATTGATAACGTATTGTTTGTAGATGAATAACTAATATTTGAAGCTCTTTGTAATAATGCAGTATCAGAAAATATTACAAATCCTTTGCCTTCACCCCTTATTTCAGCATGACCAGCACTTGGTTTAATGTAAAAAGTATTGTCAGATTCATTACTTACTACCTTAGTATTTCCTGTAACTATCACCTTTCTGCAGTTACTTACAACATCGCTATTTCCACTATTACCACCACGACTATCTATTACTATTTTATTATTCATGTTCTGACAATCAACATGTTCTGCTTCTGCCTTTCTACCAATAAAATGATTAATATTTTCAGCAGTCATTTGGGCTTCTTGAGTGGTGACGATATTATTTTCATAAGATAATCCTTTACTTTTTAACTGGCTCACATCAAGTACATTAGTTGCATTTGCTGTGCCACCAGAAACCCTACCAAAGAAATTATCATCGGTTAAAGTAAAGACATTGCTGGTATGATTGCTGCCATATATTTTTGCTCCACCTTGGGCAATATTGAATTGATTATTATACTTACTGCTACTTACTATCAGACCATTTCCATTTACCAAACTTAAATCAAACACCATAGTTGGGTTTTCTATAGTATCATTCTTACGGCCAACTATTATAGCATTGTGACAATGATAAATAGCTGTAGAAGAATTGCTGTACAATGCAGGGCTATCGCCATACCCACTATCCCAATGAGGGACAAGAAAATCACTATGAGGAACAGTGTACACTGGTTTTCTACCAATGAAGCTGTTGTCATATTCGTAATCACGGTGAGTAAACTGAGGAAGACAAAGCATTTGTGCATCAGGAGAAGGAGATACCGGGACAATACGTGATAAATTTCGACCATTTCTTTCGTTGCTTGGGCTGGACATACCAATAGAGCTACTACTTGGCTCCACTTTCACCTCTTTTGGTTTTGGTAATAATTCTTTAATTGCTTCTTCCAGATCCTCTTGATTATGAACGTAAATATCGTTTCTCAATTTGGCACCTGTTATAGATTGTTCCATATCATCTACCATTCTTTTAGAACGGGAATGAGTATCATCGACAAATCTAATCTCTCCAAGTCCCATACCATAAGCAGCTACATGAGTATTATTCTGGAGATATTCCCATGCTTGTTCAGCTAATTTATTTACTACGTCTTTCCTTGCTGCAAGATATTGTACATCCTCAGGTGGTAGTTGCAGCGCAAATGTATGCCAAAATAGTCGAAACTCTTGGTTAGTGGTTAATTTGTACTTCTTATACTCAATGACCATACTAGTACCACTATAAAGCCCTTGACCAACAATGATTCCAAGTCCAATTACAGTGCCAGCACCTGGTTTTCCAAGAGCAGTAAATGCCACACCTATTGCAACTGATGAACCAGAGAAAGTAACTCCTGCTATACTATCTCTCCATTCTTTAGAGCCTTTTTTGCTATTTGCTAAATCAATTGATGAACTGACTAAATCATAAATATCAAATGGACTTGAGATTAACCCAGCAAACCCTCTTGTTAAGAAAATACTATGTTTCATCTGCTTAATAACTTGTGGCGCTACTTTTACAATGCCATCTTCAATTAGCTGCGAAAATAATGAAAAGCCAATTTCTCCAGAGCCAAGTAAAAAGCCTTGAGTATCTCCATAACGTATAGAGTGAGCAATATCATAGAATCCTTTGGCCATACTGATTCTGCCTGCTGCGTTAGTTAATCTATTTGGCCAGTGTTTCGTATTTGCAACTTCCATGTAATAAGGCAAAGCTTTAATTGATTGTTCTATTGGCCCTTTAAGAATTTTATTCAATTGATAAGAATCTAACATTTGACCATCATTAGAAAGAACTAAGTCTTGTATAGTTTTAGTATCCTTAATCTCATTAATTGACCCATCAAAATGCAGAGTAGAAACCTTTTGTACTAAGTCTTGAACAACTTCCTTTTTATTACCTTTAAGGTTTTGTAGATATTCACGAGCTGTGATCTTTATTTTACCAGAGTTTAAGTTTGCTGCTAAGTTTTCGCTGTTCATTTCAGAATTAATTAGTATAGGAGCACTTGCCTCTACATGTAATTTAGCTCCCATGTCATACAGTGTTACTCGAGATATCTTCTCACCATCAACATCAATCAGGCCATGCTCTTGATCTTGCAAAGAAAGAAGATGACGTTCTGTTTGAATTGGTTTTTCTAAGATTTCTTTCTGCTCATCTGTTAATGCATTATTTGCCGCAGTAACATCAAAATGCTCTACTAAAAACCCTTCTTCAGCCAGTTCATAGCCCGCATATTCTACACCTTTTTTCACAACTTTCATCAGCTGATCAACATTTTGTAAATCAGATACCAAAGCAACGTTACTATCAAAGTATGTATAAGTGTTACCTCTACGGTAAATTGCAACTACGTGATTGCTAGTGACTAAATGAATCGCAAAATCTTCAGTGAGTCTACCTACATAACGAGATAAATCATCAAGTGTTTTATAGCTTTTAATGTGACTAAGAGTTGAAGGCAAGCTGCTTGTAGGTGAATTTAACTCGCTCTCAGCACCATCAAGTAAACGACTTAAGGCAAAAATCTCCTGTTCCTCTCGAGAAGATATCTGTTTACCTTGCGCTAGGCGTTCATACAGTTCAGCTGAGGTTTGTAAGTTAGCCAAGAATGATTCATGCACTTGCCATAAAAATAACCCTTGAGAAAATATGCGAGTAATGGCTGCACACTTACCATCGATCTTAATATTTCGACTTTCAAATGATGGCAAATATAGTCCTTGCTTTACTGACTTTGTTTCAACTTCAGGAAAGTTACTGCCTATATACTTACTTAAACGTGTAAAGGCTTTTTGCTGTTTTTGATTAGATTGTATTTGACTACTTGAATGTCCTAATTGAGCTTTAGAAAGTAAATCAATAATACCGTAATTACCTCTTTCTTTAGCTGAATCTAACAGAGTTTTCCCGTTTTCATCTTTAGCATTAACGTCAGCTCCTTTTTCTATTAGGTATTTTACTACTTCCCATTTCAAACTGTAAGCAGCTCTATGCAGCAGTATACCGTAATATCCCTTAGCCTTAGCATTAACATCAGCTCCTTTTTCTACTAAGTACTTTACTACTTCCAATTTCCCACTTTCAACAGCTATGTGCAGTGGTGTTTCACTGTAATATCCCTTAGCATTAACATCAGCGCCTTTTTTTACTAGGTACTTTACTACTTCCAATTTTCCACTTTTAACAGCACTGTGCAGCAGTGTTTCATTGTCCTTAACATCAGCCCCTTTTCCAACTAAGTATTTTATTTCTTCCAACTTTCCACTTTCAACAGCACTGTGTAGTGGTGTAATGCCATTGTTGTCCTTAGCATTAACAAATTCGCTCAACTTATCAAGGTCTGTTTCTTCTACATGCTTTATTAGGTATTTTACTACTTCCCAACTTCTTCTTTTAGCAGCAATGTGCAGCGGTGTTTCCTTACCTTTGTTCTCAGCATAAACATTTGCTCTTTTCCCGACTAAATGTTCTACTATATCCAACTTTCCACTTTCAACGGCACTGTGTAGCGGTGTAATGCCATAGTTGTTCTCAGTATTAACAAATTCGCTTAACTTATCAAGGTTTATTTTTTCTACATATCCTATTAGGTATTGTACTATTTCCAAGTTTCCCATGCTGGAAGCTCTGTGTAGCGGTGTAATGCCATAGTTGTCTTTAGCATTAATAAATCCAAATTCGCCCAACTTATTAGGGTTTATTTTTTCTATATACTCTATTAGGTATTTTACTACATCCAATTTTCCACTTTCAACAGCACTGTGTAGCAGTGTAATGTCATCGTTGTTCTTAGCATTAACAAATTCGCTCAACTTATCAGGGTCTATTTTTCTTACATACTCTATTAGGTATTGTACTATTTCCAAGTTTCCTCTTTTAGCAGCAATGTGCAGAGTAGTACTGCCACTATAATCAACAGCATTAATATTAGCACCCATACCGATAAGCTTGCTAACTTCCTTCCGAATTTCTTCTGCTGAGCTTCCTTTATCTACAGCCTCTATTAGATAATAGTTGATAATATCTCTATAGTCCACTCTACTGTCTTCAGGTTTTTGCTGAATATAGCTTAATAACTCTCGCTTTTGATCTTCATGAAGACGATAAAATTCTCCACCATACTTTCTCAACAAAATTATAGCAACTTCCCAGTGCTTGCCTTTAGCAGCTAAGTCTAATGGTGTTTCCCAATTGTCATCTGTAATATCAGGATCTGCTTGTTTGCGTAATAACAACAGCACAATTTCTTGACTACCAACTTTAGCAGACCAGTGTAATGCTGTTTTGCCTTCATTATTTTTAACATCAACATCAGCTTCATACTCTAATAGTACTTGAGTTGCATCAACTTTCCCTAGCTCAGCAGCACACATTAATGGAGTGTTACCTTCAGTGTCTTTGGCATTAATATACTGGTCTATATCTTCTTTCGTTTCTTTAATTTTATCCAAGATTAATTTTATTATTTCTTTCTTATTACCATGTACTGCTTCATGTAATATTGTAGGGTGTTTATTTTTTATGAAAGCTTCTATTGTTCTTTCTAAAAGTGGTTCTACTACTGAAGATTGGTCATTAAAATCAATCTTGTTATCTGCCTGACCAAAAACTAACTCTTTTAAGCTATTTGGGTTATTCTTCATTCTATCTAACAGAATATCAATTACCTCTTTATGATCATTTAATGCAGCATAGTGTAATGGTGTTATTCCATACCCTTTAGTATCAAAAAGAAACTTATTTAATTCCTCAATGTCATCTTTAACTTCATTTAATAAGGCATTTACCACATCTTTGTTGCCATACTTAGCAGCTTTGTGTAATGGAGTGCCACCTCTCTTATCTTGAGTATTAATAACTGCTTTTATAGTATCAGAACGCTTTGCTTGCTGTAATAGATGTTCAACACTGTCTCTGTCATTTTTCTGAATAGCATTAAATATATTATCAATAAGTTTTAATAATTTTAAAATTTTAGATGATGGTTCAGAAAATTGAAACATAAGCTCTAACGCTTTCATCTTATTTTTTTTACCTACATCACTCAACTCCAATAAAGTTGTACTCAAAAAATCTATATCTTCAGAAGCAGTGATTTTCAATATTAAGTCATCTAATCCTTCTGGATTCTGCTTTTGGACAGTTTGCTGTACTCCTTTTTGCAACTTCTGTTTGCACTTCATTGCTTCATCTTTTACCTCATCGAATGCTTCAGAAATTTTATAATTCTGATTGACAAAAAGTTCCAGCACTCTTTTTAACAACCCCTCTTGCCCCTGCATATCATCGCTAGGGTTTTGTGATCTTAATTGCTTTAATACTTTAGAACCTAATATCTCATTAACGCTATAACCACCACGTTTCCACATTTCTTCTTGCTCTTGCAACCCATTCATATAAGAATCAAGTGACTCTAACACTGTATCTAATTTTTCATCCAACCCAAACCATGACATATAATCAGGCATTAGTCCTACTTTCTTTAATGCTTCATGAATTGTATCACCACTCAGGTTATGGCTCTTTAATTCTAATACTTTATCTGATACTTCATCCAGTATCTCATCAATTTTATAATTCTGCTGTTGACCAAGTTGATATACTTTTTTTAACAATTCTTGCACATAATGCATCTGCTGGGCAAGTTGTAATGGTGTTTTATCATTACTTGGGTTATAAATAACACCATATTCTAGCAAATGCTTCACTGTGTTAAAGAAATTTATATTTGTATCAGAGTAAAACAAATTACCCTTATAATTGACTTTTGTTATCTTGCTAATAGGAGCCAACAGACTATCGTATTTGAACTCGAAAATGATTGTATTTAAAGGTGTAAAACCTTCCTTATCAACTATGTTTAAATCAAGACCTTTTTTTACAAGAAGCTCCATTATTCTTGAACTTACATTTGAGTCTTCGTAGCCAGGCAAGTACCCAATAATATACATTACAGCGGAAGTAGAGTGTCCTCCAATTTTAAGATTATTGACACGGTCAATGTTAGTTTGCTCTATTAATAATTCAATCACATCTAATGGTGCATGTTCAGTAATGGTGTAAACTAGTAGTGATGTTCCATAACCACCACCAATATCACTATTAACATCAATTATTTTTAATTCTGGATTTAAATTTAAACAAGATCTAAGGACATCGAATTCTTTCCGCTCCAAGATAAATTTGAGTAGAGTATAGTGGTTGTTATCCGCCCTCCAAGTAAGATAATCAGGAAATTTTTCAATGAGAGTTTTTGCAATATTTATGTGACTATTTTCAGCAGCTAACCAGAAAGGACTAAAGTGCCATTTACGATAATAATCTAAATGACCTGAATCAACTGTGAGCTCTGGTGAAATTATCAAGGCGTTAGTAAATTTTATACACCCAGTTTCAGCAGATATGCGCAATAACTCTAATTTCTCATATTTGTTTACAACTACACTATTAATAATTTCTGAATCTTTTTTTTCTTCTCCTAATAAAGACAATTCAACAATAGTGAACAGTAACTTTATAGACTGTGAAAGATTATCAAATTTATAGCCAGGAGATTTAGTTATTTTAGGAGTAAGATTCTTTAATAGTGTAGTAATTTTGTGATCTTTATCAGAGAAATCAGTATCTTTTGCAAAGTCTCTCTGTGCTGCAGAGTAAAAGAATCTATAAATTTGTAATTTATAATCTGCAAAAGTATTTTCAATTATAATATCTTTAAGAAATCTATTTTCAAACTTGTCAATTTCAATTGACTTAAATTTTTCCCAAAGGTAATCAGAGGCAAAATATTCGGCATAACTACGGTGAACGAAGCTGGGCTTACCATTGATAATACGATTAATAATACCTATATTCTCTTTACCTTCTTCCACCTCTTCTTTATATTTTTTTATTTCATTCATTTTTTTGTTAGAAAGAAGCTTATTTAAGTCTTCTTCAGAGAAAAGTGCACTTAAAGCTAATAATCTATGTTTTTTTACAAAAGACTCTTGTTGTGATTTATATACTTTATCTATTTGTGCAGAATAAATGATCTTTTTTCCTACAAGATACCAATCCTTGTGTTTACTTTCAACAAAGCGCTTATATAAGTCGACCAGATCAAGCTTTTCAGGTAAGTTTGGTTCATTTTGACTAGAATCGTGAAATTCTTTAAAATTATTTTTAAAAGCTTGAGCAAACATTTTTATCTGCAACGGTATACCAATAAATTCTTCTGTATCAGCAATAGATCTTGATAGAAGATCAAGTGATTTCTCGATATACTTTTCTAACCGAGTTTCATTAATATTGCCGAGATCTAGGTTTTTACTCCAAAATTTCTTTAAAAATGTTTCTTGATTCTCTCTGGATAGTGGCTTTAAAGTGTATGCTAATATACCTAATTCATCTTCTAATTTGTCTCTCATGTGTGGACGAGTAGTTGCCCATAACTTCTCCACTTTTGTATCTTTTAAAATTTGTAGTAGTTCAATAACTTTTTCCTCATGTGTAGTAATTTCATCAAACCCATCAAATAACAAAGCAATTTTACCTTGATGATTCACTCTGCTCTTCCATAACCCTTTCTCTAGAGGAGTTTTTAGATCTGCCATATCCAATGGGAAGTTAATAACTTTATCTTTACTAAAATTTATCTCATCTAGCTTTTGCATATAATCATTTAAGTTAATTCTTATAATCCATAAAGAAGGATCAGATTTTTTCATTTTTTCTGCTAGCTTAGTTAATACAGTAGATTTACCCATACCAGATTCAGCACTGATGATTACTATTTTATCAGGTATATCTGTAATTTCCTCAGGTGTGTATTGTTTAGGTTTAGCACTTACATCTACAAATTTACGTAGCTCAGATAGATCACCTTGAGATTGTTGCCATATAAACCCGTTATCCTCTTTTTTGAGCCAATGAATATTATGTTGTGAGTAATCTTGCTTTAGCTGCTTAAAGTTTTCTTGCGTATTTTCACTATTATCTAATACAATAAACCTTATAGGGTTACTTTTATCTGGATCGTTATCTCCAAACCTACGTACCTTTTCTTTTTGCTCTTCTTTCTGCTTCTCATTAACTAACTTGTATAACTTATCTTGTTCTATATTACTAATAGCGAATAAATCAGTTATGCTTGCTTTTAAAAACTCTTGTTTAATTTTTACCTGACGATTAAATGTTCTAGGAATATAATAATCTTTAACATCACCTAAATCTTGAAGTGGTTTACCTATCTCTATTTCCTTACCGTTAATAAGCTTAGATAATACTTTCCCGTTTATTAATTTTTTTAACTCTTCGTAGTCTTTGTTTATTAAATCACCTAAACTTACCTCCTGCCCTTGAAATATAACTTCTCTGTCTTGCAAGAATTCTGCTTGTTGTTCAGGAGTGAGATCAAGATCGATAAGCCCATTGTTTTTATCAGGTTTTTCTATACAATTTTCATCAAAACCAGTCTTAAATTTACTAGCTAAAATATCACCTTCTTGAGTGATAAGAATAATTTTTTTACTACCATTAAGTTTACCTTGTAGAGAATTATATAATTCTTGTACATCTTTCTTTTTATCGTCACATTCAATTATCAATAAATCACCTTTTTCAAAAGCACTCAATACATGATCTTTTATTAATAAAATAGAGCTTAAGCGCATGAAAATATAACTATCCTGTTTTTGATATTTATCTATAGCTTTCATTGCTTGATACACTTTAATAGAAGTTAATACACTTTGTTCAGTAATGAGGTTAAAGATTTGTTTTTGAGAAGTAAAAAAATCGCTTAATTCTTCATGCTCTTCATTTTCATGTCCTTCAGTAAAAGTAAGAAGTCCATCAACTATATCTGATTTAAACTCAATATTAAATTCTTCAATTTTTTTAATATATTCTAAGGTTGGACCAATAAGTATCAGTCGATTAATTTGTTGTCTAGCCTCATTAAAAAATTGTGAAACTTCTTCAGCAGTTGAGATAAATTTCTCTTCAGTTAAGTCTAATGCTTTGGCTATTTCAACTCTAAAAGCATGTGCTATATAATCGTTGTCAATTAATCCAAATTCTTTGCCTAATTCATCTTCAACAACCTTACTTAACCTATCCTTAGAATAATTAACTGCAAATACTAACTTATTAAAAAAACCTTCTATATCGTTCTTTATATCGGTTAAGCTATGGTTTGGTAAATCCTTAGGTAGTGTAACAGTAGCAGAACCTTCAAACTGATTAAAATCTTTTATACCTTTCCAGAATGAATCTTCGTCTACTAATATTTCTTTATGGGTTTTAAAATTTGCGATTCTAAACTTACATTCCTTAAGCTTATCAGCTGTTAGCTGACTTTTTAATGTGTTTCTAAAAACTTTTAGATTGTCATCTGGCAGCTCATTGTCACTTGCGGCCCAAAACTTAGGATTAAATTGTATATCATCATCTTTCTCAATCAGTACATATCCCTTTAATTTATCGATATCCTCTGTAATATCTTCGCTTCTTATAATTTCGACATGTCCACTTTCATATATTTGAGATGCAATTTTTTGAGCTAACTTTTTACAATCAGATTCAGATATTACTAAATCTCCCTGTATATCTTTCTTCTTGCCTGTAACATTAAATCTATATTTCGTAAGTTTATTAGCAACTTGCTCTGCTGAATCCTGACTATTTATCAATCCTTTTGATTTAAGCTCGTTTTTTAAGGCATCTCTAAAAGCTTGTAAATTACCCAACTCATCATTACTCTTAGTCCAAAACTCATGATTAAATTGTGTGTCACCATTTTTCTGAACTAGTACAGATCCGCTTAATTTATCAATGTTCTCTTTTATAACTTTTGCTTTCCTTTCAATTTTAACAACATTAGGTTGACTGTCTGTTACTTTAAGCACAATTGCGTTAGCAAGAGCTTCAGGATTGTTTATCTTATAATCCCTGTTTAAAGATTTTCTTTGACTTGTAAATGCTTCTTGAAAAAAAGCTTCTCGTAAATTATTAATCTGCTCGGATAACCCTCGACCGCTTATACACAACTGTACGAACGTCTAATTTAGCGATAAGATAGGAAAAAAATTAGGGTGTGAAGTGTGTTTTATTACAAAGAAATAATATCAAAATTGCCGAAAGCAGTGTTAGATGAAATAGGCAAAGCGGTTGGCGTTGATTACAAAGTGGGCAAACTTACGGGAGAAAATATATTTAATTTACTGCTGTACAGCATATTGGAGAAAAACGAGCTGAGCTTGCGGACTATCGAGGAAAATTATCGTCGGATGTTTTGCCTGAATACGCGCCATTCATCGGTGGCAAGCCGCTTAAAAACGATACCAATTAAGTACTTCGAAAGAATTTTTTCGTTCGTTTTACAAAGTTTTTGTAACCAAAAAGACCAAGAAAAGCTATTAATTATAGATTCCACAACCCTGCAGTTATCGAGCAAATTACTGCAATCTGCAATACCATGGCGTGGTGGTGCAAAGAATATGGTAAAGTGCACCGTTGCCACTGACGGCAGGTTTGCAAAGTTGCTGAACTTGTATACTCAAGCCAAGGGCTCCTCTGACAGCACATCGTTCCGGGAAATGATTTTAAATCACGGTCAAGAGTCGATTTGCATATTTGATCGAGGACTGCAAAAACGTGCAACTTTCGAGGAGTTTATAGATAAAGGCATACATTTTATCACACGTGGCAACGATAATATTCGTTATCAAATTGTGCGTATCCACGGAAAAGTTGCAGGCATGCAGACTGGAACGCTTGAGCTAATGGAAGATGTAGTAGTCAGGCTGGGGCAAAAAGGTTCAAGATTTTTGTCGTTTGAAATCAGGCTAATTAAAGCGCAAAATCGACAGAATGGCGAAGTTCTCACATTTTTGACTAATATTTATGAAATGTCTGCTGAAGAAGTCTGCGCTCTTTACAAAAGGCGCTGGTCAATAGAAGTTTTCTTCAAATTTATCAAGCAGGAGCTCAACACGAAGCATTTTCTTGGACATAGCAAAAACACAATTTTGGTCACACTATACATGATTCTTATTGCTTCGGTTTTATTAACAGAATACAGAAAACGCAGCGAAATCAAGAGTTATAAGTTTGCAAGGAGAGCTTTTATGAATGAACTCAGGCTTGAAATCCTAAAACCTGTCATTGAATATTGTGGTGGAAACCCAGAAAAAGTCTACGATTATTACCTTTTTCACTTTCCATAACAAACGTTCGTACACTTGTGACCGCTTATAAAAGAGTTACGAAATTTATTTGCTTGAGTGTCAATTACGTTTTGTTCTAACACTGTACTATAAGGATTTAGAAAATTGTCTGTTGATAGGGATATAGGCTGATTATTTAATACACATTCTCCTAATCTTCTTGCTAGCTTTATTAAATCATACGTACCTTCTAGCATCTGCTCTATTTTCTCTTTATCAGGGGAGTTACTCTCCTTAATTTTCCAATACTCTGGCTTTTTACTTTGTATATCAGATATAACTTCTAAAACAGGAATTTTATTTTCTGGTTTTTCAAAGCTATTCTTCAAATCCTCATCTAAGTCAATATTTGTTACAATAATTAAGTTTCCTGTTTGTTCTTCATTTTTTTTATTTTGATATTTTGGATTTGTTTTTATTCTATCACGATAGGAAGTGAAGTATTTTTCTAGAGCGAAAGGACGTTTATCTGTTTTATCAGGTTTTGAAGAATCTTTTTGTTTAGGTTTGAGCAAGTCCTTAAGAGTAATTGTTTTACTTGGATTTAGCTTATGCTTGGCTTGCAAAAAATTATATCTATCTTCTTGTTGATCATCTTTATATTGCCAAACCACATCATCAAATTTTCCAGCATCCTTATCTTCCACTTCTGTTTTGAATGTAAAACCACTAATAGCACTATGCTTTTTTGACTCCAATGCAACTATCATCATCCATTGTATCTGATAGACAACTCCATGATAAGATGTAAGTAATCCAGTAGGAGAACGAGGTTTATCAATGTTTACAGGTTGGCTAGGCCGATCATCAGGAATTGCTTGCTGACCAGAAGATCCTGCGCCAACTGAGCTAAGTTTTGATCTTTTTGGACTTGAAGGCCCTGATTCAGGTTCTCTATCAACTTCCTCAGGACCAGAAATTCTTGGCTTTTTCGGATTACTGTCTTCCGGTGTATTTTCATCAGAATCGGTTCTAGTTCTTTTTTGCTGGACTAATGGCTGCCCAATAGAAGCTTGCTGATTAGAAGGTCCCGGTATCGGTTGAGAATGTGCTTGTAATATTCCAATAATAACATGATTCCCTAGGCGTGTAGCAATATCTAATGGACTTCTACTTCTATCATTTTTAATATGAATATCTGCTCCATTTGCTATAAGTAACCTAATAACCTCTAGATCTTGTTTACGAACAGCGATATGTAAAGGTGTATCATTATTTTGACCTTGAAAATTAACATTTGGCTTTAACTCTTTTGCGAAAAGTCCTCTAATCTTCTGCAGCTTTTCTTCTTCTAAATCGCTACTTTTTACAGCGTTAATTAACTCTTCTTCAGGTGTAGCATCATCATCATAATCTGGGGAATCAGAAGACCTAGAATGTATTTGGTGAGAAGAATCAGCTCTATTATTAATAGAATCAATAGGCTGGTTACCTAAATTAGGCTGTCGAGCTAAAGACGATTGTCCTACCGGATTATTAACTTGGCCAGAAGCTCCTGATTCCGGTTGTCGGTCTGATCTAGGCTGGCGGTTATCAGGAGGAGATTGCCTATTCTCTTGCTGGACTGTTTCTCTAACTCCTGCTTTATTGAGTATTGGTTCAAAATGTAAGTGCCCTTTATTTACTATGTGTATTGTATTGGCTTCATTATAATCTATATCATCTATAGACCTTGAACCTGATTCATCTACAATTTGACTAGTCCATATTTCTTCTCCTTGCACAGTATGCTTCTCAACAATATGTAATTTTATACCATATTCTTTACAAATTATCCTTCCCTCAATTTCAGTTCTACCCCATATTGGTGAAGTTAGTCTTAATAAGTTTATTGTGCCAGATCTTTGCTCAATATCACTTGCAGTAAATTCAATGCGAGGAATATACTCATTAATTTGTTCATTTTCATTTTTTAAAGCCTCTTTAAGCCATGATTGGTCTTCATTTAACTGATCTTGTGCAAACTTCTTACAAACTTCTCGTAAAGATTTCATAGTAAAGTCTGTTTCAGGTTTTAATTGTTTAAGTCCTTGCACAACTGAGTCGAAAAAACAATCTCCTCCACCTATTGCTGATTTTATTTCAAAATTGTCTGGTAAGCTTGGATTGTCTACAGAACGTTTAAATCGAGGTCTTTGTTTCCAATCTTTCCGCTCTATGTGTTGCTTTGCCTCTAGTGGATCAATGACTTCTGAATTAACCCATTTTTTTTTAAAATAATCTGTTGGATGTTGTGTTTTTAGCATAGAGATACCATATATTAATCAAACCCACTATGCTAAGCTTGGCTATATAGTAATCAGGAAAATCAGCAACGCAAGTTATTTAATACATATTTTGGCATTTATTTTTAGGCTGTTTTTGACTCGGATCCAGTGCTGACAAAAAATGTTTTATTTACTTTTGAATTTCGGCTTTTCTATAAATTTGCTTTAATTTTGTTCTCAGTTCTCCGATAGGTATGTACTAAATTTAATATCGCATATCATAAAAACCCAAGGAATATCACAACTTTCAGCCATTTTACATAACAGACGTGAGAGCAAGTTTTATTTGAACGGTAAGGTCCACCATTGAAAATCTAGAAATCGCTCTATGTTATAGTTTCAATACAGGTTTAAATCTGCCATATTAGCCAGCTTTAGGCATTTGGATATTTGGTGCTTTTACCCCCAATTATTCCCTAAAAAGCCCCTATATTTTTACATAATCTATTAATAAAGCTCTCTATTTCTCCACAATATAGGGATTTTTCGCCCATTTTTGAGAAAAACAAAGAGTAAATAAGTAAATAAAAGAATTTAAGATAGCGCTAAATAGAATGTTTCTTTGTAAATGAATTTGGTTGCCTTAATTTCAAGATTAGTATATTTGAATAATGCAAATTTTATCACAAATGCAGCTATGGCTGGGAGTGTTAAATAAACTGTGTCAAACCGCATTTTTAGCTCAACTCAATTTTCAATCTACCAGGAAAGAAAATGTCAAGCTGGGATATGGTTAATGCCCAATCATGTACAGACATAGTCCACTTTTCCTCTGCCTTCTTTATAGCACAATATACTAACTTGTACAAGGCATTTATGCTGTTAAATGAGCCTTTGGTTTTGGTAAATTTCCTGATTTGCCTATGCAACCCCTCTATGGGATTTGTGGTGTAAATCACTCTCCTAACAGGGCCAGAATACTTAAAGTAACAAGATAAATTCTCCCAATTGTTCTGCCAAGACTTTATAACCATAGGATACTTTGCACACCATTTTTCATCCAATTCCAACAGATAATTCTCAGCAATTTCCTTGCTTGAAGCTTGATATACCTTCTTCAAATCACCTAAAAAGCTCTTTGCATCTTTGCTAGCCACATACTTCAATGAGTTGCGTATCTGATGCACTATACACAGCTGCACTTCTGCGTTAGGAAAGACGCTGTTTATAGCTGCAGGAAAGCTTTTTAGCACATCAACACAAGCAATAAGGATATCTTCTACACCTCTTTCTTTGAGGTCATTCAATACTCCCAACCAGAAATTAGCACCTTCGCTTTCTGCCAAATAGAAGCCTAACACCTCTTTTCTGCCACTCTGATCTATGCCTAATATGCACTTACTTACACAACGTCCATCTTCCTTGACTTTAAAGAACATTCTATCCATGAAAACTATTGGATAAATCGACTGCAAAGGACGACTACGCCACTCGTTGATTACTGGAAGCAGCTTGTCAGTAATGTTAGATATTTCAGCAGTTGATATCTTATGGTCATACATTTCTTCAACGTGTGACGTTATGTCTCTATAGCCCATGCCACTGGCAAACATGCTCAAGATCTTCGTTTCAAGTTCAGGATCTAGGCTTGTTTGCCTTTTTTTGACTATCTGTGGTTCAAAATTTCCTTCTCGATCCCTTGGCGTTAGCAGCTCAAATGATCCTGAGCTTGTCCGTAAAGTTTTTGAACTTTTGCCATTTCTTCTATTCTCTTCTTCGTCGTTTGATAGATGATTTTCCATTTCACCTTCTAAACCTGCCTCCAGCAGCTTTTTTATCAATGGTGTTAATGCTCCATCTCTTCCGGTAAGTGGCCTACCTTCTCGTATAGACGATAAAATGTTTTCTTCCAATTCTTTGTAATCCACTAATCCAACATAGTTGTTTGCTTGACTCATGTCTAAACCTCCGTTTTTTATACTAATTATAATATATCATTTTTCGGTTTGACACAGTTTATTTAACACTCCCCTATGGCTTCTATTAAACGTTTAAATAAGCTTCTATTAAGCAGATAAAAGGCCTGTTTACATTCCTCTACCACAACCTTCATTTGTTCTTTTGCCTTGCATTCTGTTTAACCAAGATTCTTCTCCTGTATTTTTTATGTCTGTGCTACCAATATTTTCCATTACTTTTTTTGCTTCTTCTTTAATGTCTTGAGAAATAAAGCTTACTGTTTCAGAAGGTTCAGACCTTTTACAGCTTATTGTTTCAGAAAATTGAAGTTTTCCAGACCTTTCAAAATATCCTTGTTCAATAGCATCATAAACGGATAATCCTCCAAATAGACAATTTTTTCCTATTTCCTCTTTGATATTTACTAATTGATTAAATTTTTCAGGATCACAAACTTCTACTTCAATAGAATCTTTGTATTGTGTGCTGTTGTATAACCTAACATCTAACTCACCTAAACTTGTCTGAAACGTTATTATTACATCACCATTGTCTGAAAGATCAGTATAATTTCTTATGCCGCTCTTTGTTTCAATTTCTATTTCACTTTCACCAATTTTTACTATATTGCTGCCAAATACAATATTCCCATCGTATAATCCTAAACCTCTTGCTGCTTCTACGGCTTTTGCAACATCTACTGTGCTATCTGCCGAGTACTCCAGATAAAAAGTTGTATTATCTATTTCTATAAGTTCTATTTTACCAGTAGTTGCGTTTGCTACAGCTTCGTGAAAATCATTAATACGTTTATTAGCTTCTAAGTAAGCTTTTTGTATATTAGTTTTATGATCTTTAAATACTTCTTCCAATTCTTGATTTATTTTTTCATAGCTGTTAATATCGGCTCCCCTTGATACCAAATTACATATTATATTGCTGGAAATTTTAGAATTCTCTTTTAGCACTTGTATTCTTTGCATTACAACATCTGTAAAGCTGTTATTTTTATTATTAAGAAAATTTAATCTTACTCCTGATTTTAATGCTTCACTCACAACTTGATTTAATTCAGCTATGTCCTTACTTTTTGCTACCTTATCTGAAAATATATTCAGCCTTTCTTTGTCATGAAATGTGAGTCTAATTTTATTGATACTGTCTGTTTTTTGTTTAGTAGATTTTTTATCAGGTTTTTGTTCAATAGATTGATCTTTATTTTCTGATTTGTCTCCAGGCTTTTTAAACTCTAAATTTCCTAGATAACTCTCTTCTAATTCTTTTGCAAGATCTGGATAAAGTTCTGGAATTTCTTCAACATAAGAACCTATCTCACCAAAGAAACTATCATCAAGTGGCGGAGCGCTTGGTACATATTCATCCACTGGAGCATTTGGCAATTTATCATTTTCTCTATCCCTTAAGGCTTTTTCTAGTATTTTTCTCATTCTTTCATCATCATTTGTTGCTCTCACCAGAAAAGACTCTTCATCTTTACCAGTCCACGCTTTCTTTAATCCATTAACTATTTGATTGATACCACCTTTAGGCTTGAAAGCTTCAATATCAGAAAACATTGCTAGCTTCTCTACAATTCTATATGCTTTTTCTCTTTCTTCCTCTTTACAGCTCTTATCACATGCTGTTCTTATCGCAATATATATAGGTGTCCAACCTCTACTATCACTTATATTTGCCTTTGCTCCATTTGATAAAAACATTCCCACGGTATTTCCGTGATTATTACCCGCAGCTATTGAGATAGGTGTTTCTTTTTTATGCTCAATATCTTTTTTTATATTTTTTTCAGAGTCCCTAATATAAATGAATTCTCCTTCAGTGAAATCTCCTTTTTCTTTAACCTTTTCTAAATCATCAATTTCTGATTTTGTAAACTTTCCGCATTGAACGTTTATCCTAGCCTTTTTCTCAATAAAAAACTCTATTAGATCCTCTCGCCCATATTTCGCAGCTATATGAATTGGTGCTACACCATTTTTATTTTTTGCATTAATATCTATTCCACTTTCTACAAGAAAGTTAAGTATTTCTCTATCACATCCATATCTTACAGTCCAATGCAGCAGTGTGTTTCCCTGGTTATCTATAATTTTAGTCAGTATTTCTTTAGCTTTATCAATATCAATTTCTTTATCTAGTTCATTACCACACTCATCTATTTTATGTGGTAAAATTGCGCTTAGTGCTTCCAAGCTATTTGTTTTTACTGCATACTCAAATACTGTATACCCTTTTTTATTTCTTACACTTGTATCGGCACCCTTATGCACTAACTGCTTAGCAACCTCATTGTTACAATGTTCAACAGCATAAAATAAAGGTGTACTTCCACCTTCATCTTTAGCATTAACCTCACAACCTAAACTAATAAATTGATCCACTACCTTAGATTGAATATCTTCATAGCTATCAATATCGTTTAAGATTTCTTCAGCATATACATTCTTTGCTGCATTATGTAAACAATACTTATCTATATTTGCGCCCTTTGCTAATATCTTCTCTACTATGTTTGTAGTGCTAACACCTGCAGCAAGTAACAAAGGACTTTCTCCTTTTTTATTCTTAATATTTACATCTATATTTTTAGCATTTTCTAAAATGGCTTCAGGAACACGTTCATCTTTATTATTTAGAGCAATATGAAGTGCTGTATCTCCATCCTTATTTACAAGGTTAACATTATCACTCCTTTTTGTAAGAAGTCCTACTGAATCAATATAACCAACATTAGCTGCATAGTGTAGTGGTGTATTATCTTTATAGTCTTGAATGTCAATTTTTGCCCCTTTTTTTACTAAAATATCTATCATTTCATTATCTACTTCCCAAAATGTAGCATGGTGCAAAGGTGCTTTTCCTTCATTATCTTGGGCATTAATATCAATAGCTTCTTCTGTTAATAGCCTACTTATAACCTCATTGTGGCCATGAAAGACAGCATAGTGTAATGGTGTCTTTCCGTTTTCATCTTTTACATTAATATCAATAGATTTTTCTTCCAACAGTATATTCAGAATATCAAGATTATTGTACTTAGCAGCACAGTGTAATGGAGTTTTGCCCTTTTTATCTCCAATGTTTGGATCTGCCACAGCCTTTAAAAATAAATATACCGCCGAAATATTGCGTGTTGCCATTTTTTCCAATACTGTTCTTTTTCCTTCTCCTCTTCTTAGGTTAAGTACTACTTGCAGGTCTGGATCATTTTTATTAGCATTTAAAAACTCTTCAAGCTGCTTAGTACCAGCACGATCATAAATAAAGTCGCTAGCATTATAGAGCTCTAAATAACTACAATTAATGCTACTCAGCGCTATTAATAACCCCTGATCTAGCTTGTATTGATTTTCTGTTAATACTACTTCCTCTGAAAGCCATTCAACTATTTTCTCTCCCCACACTAAATCAGGTAGCATCGAGTTTTTTACCTGCAGATCATCAAAATAAATTTCCTTTATAGTTTCCAGAAATAATTGATTATTCTTTCTATTTTCATCAACCATACAACCCCCTACATTCTTTTTATATAGTATACTATAGTAAGTATATCATAATATTATTCCAATGTAAGAATAAATTTTCTATTATTTTGATATGATAGGAGAAAATCTTATTGTAAAATCTAAGGCGAGAGCTTGCTTTCTGCTATATATGAAAATTAGCTACTACAGGATATCTAATAAGCTTCACAAACTTTGCCTGCTATATATTTCTCCTGCTTTCAAAACTTCACTTTCAGTAATAAAACTCCCTGGTTCTTTAACTTCAGACGTTGAGCTATTTAACTTTTTAGATACAGCTGCTCCTAAACATTCCAAAGCACACACAAATAACATAGCAGCTATGCTTCCATATTGCAGATATATTGCAGTACCTGCTAACAAAGCTAACCCAACTAGAACCAACCCTTTTTTATTTGAAACAAGAGCTTCTGTTCTTTGCACTTCAGCTTTTTTATTTGCAAATTTTCCAATTTTCAACTTATCTAATTGTGTAGCCTGCACTTCCTTAGCTTGTTCTACTGCCATAGCTTTTTGTATATCGCTTTGACTGAAAAGCTCTTCCTGAGATGCGATTGTTTCTTTATCTTTCAGTAATTTTCTTCTTATTGGCAATTTTGTAATTTCTGTTTTATTTTTTTGCTCTGTTATTTTGGATTGCTCTGCTTTTTCAGTCAATATTGCCTCCATACCTTCTTCTACTTCCTCTGATTCCCGTTTTACAGGAGATATTTTGAGAGTGTCTTCGTCTATCTCCGTTGTCTTGAAGTCTACCTCTACTATTCCACTATTTTCTTCTTGTCCTATACCCATTGACTATTCCTAAATTAACATGAGAATTTTGTATACAGTATTGTTTAAGATATAGTAAATCCCACTTACAATACGTAGGTCCACATATTGGTAGCACTTTCAATTCTGAAGTGATAGGAACTTGCTTGATAAATAAACCAGCTTCCTTATCCTTAATTTTACTATAAAAGCTCGATTTATGCCATTTCTCCAACACTTCTAAATCCTCCAAGCTACCTATAAAATCTCTCTAACTGCCTTTCCCACAATAAATCCATTTTTGAACCCATGAAGTTATTCAACCTGATGTGAGGTGGCTGCTTTCCTTCCAATATTGCTTCCTTTATTTCTGAAGCCAGAAAGTTTAATTTTAAAATTGATCCAACATACTTAGGGCACGATATCTTGTTTGCATGACATATTTCTTTTATATTGGCATATTCTCCACTGTCTATCTGACTTTGCCATAAATGTGCTCTTACTAGTGCTTTTAACAATTTATCGTTTTTCTTTTCCTTTATCTCTCCTCCCTGTGGAACCAATATCATACTTTTTCCACTGCTTTTCTTTAACTTTAATTTTACAAATGTTACAATTTCTTCTCTGCTTACTTCTATTTCCTTTTCTGTGTTTCCATACTTACTGACTAAATCTTTTAGCCCTTCTTTACTTATTTCTATTTTTATTCCATCTTCTTTTAACCATATAGTTTTTATTAAGATATGAATTATGTTTTCTTGTTCTATTGGAAATATATTTTCCCAGATCTTGCTTATTTCTTCTAAAGTACCCAGTGCTATTTTTTCTCCTTTTTTAAAAGCTTTTTCTATTAATTCACTATTGCTCATTATCAAAGGCACCTGCTGCATTATTACTTGCTCTATTTCCCCAGCTGCTATTGTCTGATCTTTTGCTTTACATTCTCTTGCCTTTAAATGTTTTCCGCATACGTAATATCTATACTCTTTATTTTTCTTTCTAGCGTAAGTTGGCTGCATTGAAGTGTCGCATCCATAGCAACGCATTAACCCTTTTAATAACACTGCTGCTCTTTTCGTGCTTATTTGTTCTCTAGTACTAAAGTTTTCTTTTACCTTATTCCATAATTCTTGATCAATTATTGCTTCGTGCTTTCCTTTATATAATGTTCCCTTGTGACTTACAAAACCTATATAAGTTGGATTAGTTAAAATCCCTTTTACTGTTGCTTTTTTAAACTCTTCTCCTCCTTTATTTTTTAACTCTTTTGTTTGATAACCTTGTTCATTTAACTCTTTAGTCACTTTAACTATAGATTTTAAATCTGCAAATCTCTCAAAAATATGCTTTACTAGCTCTGCTTCTTTTTCATTTATTATCAGCTTTTTATCCTTGGCATCATATCCTAGTGGCACTCTACTTCCCATCCACAATCCTTGTTTTCTTGATTCTGCTATCTTATCTCTTATTCTCATACTTGCTAATTCTCTTTCATATTGCGCAAAACTCATTATTATGTTCAGCATTAACTCACCTACTGGGTCTGCTGTATTAAATGATTCTGTCACTGATACAAATGCTACTTCATGTTTTTTCAATAAATCCACTACTTTTGCAAAATCAAGTAACGACCTTGATAAGCGATCCATTTTATATACTACTACCAAATCTATTCTTCTTCTCTCTATGTCTTTAAATAACTCTTTCAATCCTGGTCTTTCTAAATTTCCTCCTGAAAAACCTCCGTCATCATATTTCTTTTCTATCGCTACCCATCCTTTAAGTTGCTGGCTCTTAATATAACTTTCTCCAGATACTCTCTGTGCATCCAGACTATTAAACTCTTGATTTAGACCGTCTTCACAGGATTTTCTTGTATATACTGCGCACCTAATTTGTTTTAACATTTTTCACCCCAAAAAACACTAACCCATTCCATCTTGTTCCTGTTATTTTATTAGCTATTGCAGACAGTGACTTATACGGCTGTCCTTTATATATAAATAATTTTTTACCACTGACTGTTACTTCATGCTTCTCTCCATGGTATTCTTTGATAATTTTTGTCCCTACTGCCATAAGAGGATTTTCACTACTTACTTTTTTTCCTTCTTTCATTTGCTCTGCTAAATAGTCTAGTTTCTTGGCTGCTTTTTCGGACAATTCTCCAAACGCATTTGCTTGTAACCAATGAGATATCCATCTGATAAAGTACTCCCTACGATATGGTGGTGCTTTCCCTTTAGATGCTGTCTCATACATTTTCCTCAGCTCTTGTGACGTTTTACTCGATAAAGACAAAACCTCTTTTTCTACAGATGCATTCATTTGCTTTTCCCCTTTTTTAAAATTTATACTGTTTGCTCTTTAATGAGGTGCTATCTTTATATGCAGTTAGCTCCTCCACTATCTCCTCAACTTGTCCCATATAAGCTAAATCTATTGGTGTATACCCCTTATAGTCTTTCACATTTGGGTCACCTCCTGCTTCCAAAATTGCTCTAACATTTTCCGGCTCCCTCATAAATACAGCTTGGTGTAGTGGCGTTCTTCCTATATGATTTTTAGCATTAACATTTGCCCCTGCATCTATTAGTGCTCTCACTTTTTCTACGCAGTTCATCATGCTTGCTAAGTGTAGCGGTGTATACTCTTCATGATCAGCAGTATTGACACCAGCTCCACTTTCTATTAGTGCTCTCACATCTTCTACCTCTCCAAAAATTGCAGCAGAATGTAATGTGGTCTTTTCTTGATTTACTTCGTTAATTCCATAAAATGAGTTTTTTTGAAGTTTTTTGTCTAATTTACTCATTGTTACCCCCACAAAATTGCCTCTTTAACTATAAATTAATGGTATTTCTTGTCTTTATCGCCTTCTACATCTGGTTCTTTATCGTCTGTTTTCTTAAGTTCTTCAATTTCTTCTGCATATAATTTTTTCACTGCCGATGATATTTCTTTCATAAGATGATCACCATAAAAATTCACGAATTCTTGTACACCTGTACCGAGCCTATTTATTATCTTTCCTCCATATTTTTTTATCAGCTCTGCTAACTCTGGTTGATCTTTAGCGCGAAATAATGGACTGGTTCCAAATCTGTCTATAGCGTTAACATCTGCTCCTGCTTTTAGCAGCTCTTTTACTGTTCCTTTGGCATTACCACCTTTCTCTCTAAATAACCATACAGACCCACTTGCAAGATGTAACGGTGTAGAACCATTGTAGTTTGTACAATCAACATCAGCTTCTGCTTCTATTATTGCCTTAACGTTTCTTGCCTTTCTTGCAAGTGCAGCTCGGTGTAGTGGTACTTCTCCTTCATTATTTTCAATATCAACATTAGCACCTTTTTCTATTAGTAATTTTACTGTTTTATAACTAGAAAACTGTGCTGCAAGATGCAGTATTGTATTACCATCTTCATTCTTTTTATTGATCCCATGAAACGATTTCAGTGATAATTCACTAAGTAATTTATTGATGGTGTTTTTGCTTTTACTCATATATCCCTCACAACTAGAACATAATACACTATGTGCTCTTATAATTATAATTAATGAACATAATATCTCCGTATTGGAAATAACTATGACCTTTCCTTACAAAATTAAGCCTCTTTCAACAGCAGCTTTTTTTCTTTTATTTACTGCTATTATTTTAGTATATTCCATCAAAAAGCGAAAAGCAAGATATTTCCACAATCGCGCGTATAGGTTTAACCCAATATTAGTATATATGAATATATTGAATATATAATTAATGTATTAAACAGATTGGGTGTTTTTCTTTCCAAGTCCTATGCAAATGACGATGCTCGTGCCATAAAAGTACGCCTGGATAAAGTACTGCTATATAATTTTCTAATTCATGAATTGGATCATCTTGTTTTAAATCTGAGCTATTTTTCCAATGCACATGATATTCGGTTAAGTTAAATTCTATAACTTTTTGATCAGTAAAATTCTTTGCTTCATAGTTGTAAGTAATGCTAAACCTTTCTAAAATCGGCGTGTATTTAAAATTCCACAATTGTTCTGAAAGCTTACTACTACCTAAGTAAAATCCACTTCCTTCTTCTTTTTTGCTAGTTGCAGGAAAACAGGTATTTATATCTCCTAACTTCCAACTGTCTGATAATACAACCTGCGCTTTAGCAAACTTAATTGGCGGCAATAAGCTTTGTGGGATAGGATATAGGGCTTTAAAATTATACCATACATGATCTCGCTCATATATACCATTATAGTTCTTTGTATGAGGCTCTGTTTCCCCAAGTACTGCTATGTCTAGCCTGTATACATCATTGCTGAAAGCTTGTTCATAATGAAACCTAAATGTACCAAACTTAAAACTTGGATTTTCTATTTTTAGCTCAAACGAACTCTTCCGACCAAATGATAATACTGGTCCATCCTTTTCCGTTTTAATACCTGAATAATCAGAAAGAACATCTCCCCATAAACTCTCATCCAGTATAAATCGTTGAGCATTATAATGATTATTAAAAATCCGCATTAACCTTGATCTTGCAGGAAGCGATAGATTTGCTAACTCTACTACCACATCAACAAAAAAATCATTTGGTACATCTGTTATTCCCACCTGAAGCTCAAAAAAATGCTTGCCTGGTGGTTCTTCAATAATCGTTATGTTATCTATGCTTGCCCACTTCAGTGCAATTTTTAGTGATGCTGGTGTTCCTCTTAGTCTCTGAAACTTTATCCCTTCTTTGATAGCTTTTTTCTTATCCTTTACCCAGAATAAAATTTCTTCCAGGCCGTATTCTTCTATGAGCCATGGTAAGATTTCTTCTCCATATTTAAACTTAAATCCTCTAATGCAACTTGGATCTACTTTATAATCGGTGCTGTCTACTATATCCCTTTCTTGCTTTGTGGAATTTGGCATTAGCTTTTGAATTCAATTTTTAAGTTACCAAGAGTAGCACACTCATTCCCTTTTATCTCAATATCTTCTCTTGGTTCTATTAATTCTACATTTTGCACTCCTTCAACGAAAAGACTTGCTATAATCCAAGACTTAGTAACATTCCAGCCCAATCTTTTGGCTGCTTCAAACTTTTCAATAAATTGCTTTTTCGCTGCTTCAATTGTCTCTTCTGATACTGCTGTAATCCTACTTTGAATATCTATTGCCATAATATTGCAATTTACAACTTCAATTGTATCTGTTAAAACCCTTATATCTTGGCTATTTAGCTGCTTTCTTACGATTTGAAGTAGCTCTTCTGATGGCACACCACCTGTTGATAACTCCGTGGATAAAATCGAAATCTGCACACTTCCTGGGTTAGGTGACTCAACTAGTGCATCTTTAACTCGAGAATCAGCTGATAATGCATGAAAGCGGTAATGCTCTTTACTTCCACCTGTACTCCATCCTGCTATTCTTGCTTTGATTCTTTTTCTAAAAGCTTCATCACCTTCTTCTCTGTTTCTCTCTACTCCATAAAATTCAGCTAAGTGGTCAAGGTCAGACCCTTCTGCGAACTTTAATAAATTTGCTTTAGCTGCTTCATTAATCCTCTGTCTTAGCAAAAGCTCCCTCCATGCAGCTACCTCTAAAATTTTTACTGCAGGATCATTTTCTATAAGCGCTGAAAACGTTGGGTCTCTACGTATTAATTCCTCCTTCATCCGTGAAAATATTTCCTCGAAGCTTAATTTTTCAATTACATTGGGTGGATGCATTTTTATATAACGATTCCTTTAAGCAAAATATTTTCGTTGTTTGGTAAGTAGATTCCTTCAAGATCAAGCGTTACTTTTCCTTCTTTGACTTCTGTAATTTTTACCTTTTCAAGTTTAAATCTTTTCTCCCACTTTTCCAGTGCTTCTGCTGTTGCTGCATAAATCTCAAGTGTAAAATCACGGTTTACTGGATGATCAACTAACTCAACCAACCTTGAACCATAATCTCGCCTCATTATTCTACTACTCACCGGAGTGGTTAAGATATCAATAATTGATTGTTTTAAATGTTCTATCCCTTCTAATTCCTTGCCTGTTATAGCACTCATCCCACGCATTATCTCTATCCTGCAAATACATTTTTGCTAACACTCATCACGTGAAAACCACACGACACCAAGTTGCCTGTTCTTGCTACACCTATGCCATTAGAAAATACACTGTTTGACCCTTGTGTTAGTGTCTCCCCTAGAGTCAAAATATCACTTTTGCGACAAGCAGATTTACCATTCACAAAAACATTGCTACTTCCACTCATACAAACATGGACAGGTATTCCTGTACAATGGTCCCCTATACAAACAATAGCTTTATCCATCAGTTTAAATCTATTCTATTTGCTTTAAGTTTTATACCATTCTTTGTTATTTCTATCTCTGACTTTCCAACCTTAAAAGTAATTCTATCAGCTACAATAAATTCAAGGTGATGACTTTCTCTGTTATATGATAATTTTGTTCCGTCCTTAAACTCAAAAATATCAGCATTTTCTTGGCGTTCAGATGGAAGGTACTTCTGCTGATAAATTGCTGGTAATACAACCCCTAACGACAATTCACCCAGCGGCGATAATACTACTACCTGCTCATTAACACTTGGTGGAGCCCAGTTTCTATCTTCTCCTGCTCTACTTGTTATCCACGGTAACCAATCTGTTAAAAACTCTCCTATTTGTACTCGTACTCTTGCTTTTTCATAATCTATTTCTTTAATGATCCCAATACGTATAATATTGGCTAATTTTCTCTGCAGTTCTGAAATGGCAAAATTACTTTCTAACATTCTCGCCTACCGTGATTTCATGCGGCTTAATTTTATCTTCTAACCAGACTGATTCTCCTAAATGTAGTTCATGCGTCCATTCAATCAACCAAACGAGGTACGCATCTAATTCCGGTCTAAATCCGTCAATTTCCGCAGATATAAATTCACCTGGTGAAATATTCATATTAAATGTATTTTTGTTTACAATCCTTGCAACCTCAGCAGCTAATGATCTGGCAACTATAGGAGCATTTTCTACTGTAGAATCAATTACTATTCTTGCATCAAATCTTGCCTTAAGAGCCAATTCCTCCGTCCCAGCATCTCTGCCAGGCTCTAAACTTGCTAATTCTACAAACACTGCAGGAGCTACCAGTTCTTTTCTTATTGCTGGGTAAATTTCACAAGTTTGAATCTCTGGTATTTCTGCCTTTAGCGTATCACAAATAGCGTTATGTAAATCAGCCCAATTCATACTTTCGCAATATAATTCAATTCACGTTGAAGAAATTTCTCAAATACCGCCTCAACTTCATGAATTACAAGCTCACTAATTATCCTTGAAGCCTCTGGTTCTAATGGTAATTTTACTTCTTTAATCGGTAGCGCTGTTCTTCCTTCTCTTTTAAAAACACCACGATGACCCTCTGGCATGGTTGCTATAAATGCATTATCAAACATATATTTTCCTGCTTTTGCTCCCATTTTTGTTTGCCTCATACTTCCAAGCGATGAAGCACTTACAGCATATAAATTTGCTTTAACTAAAACTTCTAACGTACTTGCTCTTGCTTTAATAATTCTCAGCCTTTTCCTCATTACCGTTAGTTTTATTTGCTTTTCTTTGCTAATCTCTTTAGCAGCTTGTGCTTTTAGCCAAAGTGCAGTCTTATTTAGTGCTTTTGCGGCTAGCAGCCGTACTTGTGACCCTTGATTATCAATATTACTAATAATTTGGTTAATATTATTAGCTTTAATGTTAAGCATCCTCAACCTCAATTGCTTGAATTTCCCATAAGTTATTTGAAGAATCTTTCAGTGGTGGTTCAAAAATCCTATAGAATTTATTACCAATTTTGATATAGTCTCCTGGACTAGGGTAAGTCACGTCCTGACTACGTATTTCTATGGAAGCAATTTGGTTCGTTAATGTTCCATCATTTCCTAAGGAATACGTAGTATCGGGACGTTTTACTAAAACTTTTACCTCACAGATGGCTTCCTTGTTTTTATTGCAATATGTGGCTTCCACTCCTAGATATTCGAAGCAGTCTATAAATAATCTATTGATATTTTTAAGCATAGTTTCTATACCAAGTTCAGTTGCTTTATATGCTTAAATTGGTATAATGCTTATTGCCATAGGTATGTGAAGCAGCCTGCTAGTAACTCAGCAATAGTCATTTTTGCCTCACAGCTAGCAGGTCACTTTGATTAAAACACCTGGCCTATGGCACATTGGTAGAGGATTGGATTGAGTATGTAGATCTGTTCCTCTATCAAATCTTCTTGGCTCTTGTTTTGCATAAAGTGGTTGCCCAAGTGTATTTACTGTCTCATTAAAATCTGCTGGACCAAAATAAGTCGTAAATGTATTTGCTGTACCAAGTGGAAAACAATGCCCTGTGTCTTTTTCAATAAATCTTCTGACATTACCTTCTGGATCAGTTGCTTGTCCTTTATACTCCTCAAATGTAATGCCACAGAAAGTAAATCCTGACCTCATATCGTTTCTGAGAGCTGCTCCTTCTTGCCATCTTTCATATGCTTCTTTTACTTTTTGGTGTGAAGTTAAAGCGTCAAAAAACTCAGGACTAACTAGGGCATGAATCCCTGTCATATATTCACCACTTAAGCTATCTTCAATATGGCGCAGTACTTCCATGCACTTCCTTTTTACATCTGTTGTTGCAGTTCCAAGTGCAAAATTTACTACTTTTGGAGTAATGCCAAATTCATTGTAGAGGTTTAAGAGCTCAGAGCCATCTGCATCAAGAATAATTCCCTTTAATGCTCCCATACGTAAATGTTCCAGCGTTATAGCATGTTTATTTCTCATTGACTGCAAATGATCAGTGACAACATCAGCAAGAGCTACAAGTTCATTTTCTGAACCAAAGCTACGTATTCCTTGAACTTCTTCAGGTAACACAACGTCATCGTGGGGAATATGAGGAATTGTAAATGTTCGAACCTTTCTCTTGCCACGTTTTCCCACTGTTGCTGGTGCTCCTGGGACTTGAGTTGGTAATAAATTTAAGACTCCGTTTTGCTCTTCTATAGTAATGTGACGAAATCTCACTGATTTACTTGGAAATAATTTCAAACTTTCCGTACGACCAAAATTAATCGGTAGAATATTAATTGCACCAGTTAATGCTGTCATATTGAATGCTGGATTTGAAAATGGATTTTGCATAATGTTTAGCTCCTGTTATGTAGAAAAATTAATATAGATTGAGGTTTAGACTCCCTTACGGACTACAATACCGCGCTCTTCAAGTTGTTTTATTGCTGCTGTTTTTTGCTCTTCGGTTATACTAGGTGGCCAAACAATTGCGTGATCAGCTAGCAAAGCTATACGAGTAATTATTACTGCTTTGGTGTTCTCTTTTGCGTTGACATCACTTGTCATCACACCTATGGCAGTTTGAATTCCATCTGTGGCTAGCGGATTTAGAATCTTAATTAAATTCTCTTTATCCAAGCCAACTACAGTACCCAAGGTAAGATTTTGTCCTTTGGCAACAGTAACTTGATCTCGTGAGTAAAGATTTGATGCCTCGTATTTTAAGAGGTCACCAAGATTGTTCTGTTCAGTTATACAAGACATGTTTTTTCTCCTGAAAATTTTTATAGAAATTATGTTTTTTGAATTTTTTCGCTGAGTTTGTAATTGCTATAGCCTGCGGAATAGCTTTAGCTTTGTGATGATTGAGGTTTATTGTCGTGCCTTAGCCGCTTTCATTACTAGACCTTCTGATGAGTCTTGTGGCAATGCACTGAAAATTTCATTCTTCACCGTTTGCTCTGCAAGAGTTTTCATTAAGATCTCTCGTGCTTGTTCAACATTTACGCTTTGTTCAATAAACTCTGTTATTTTTTCTGGCATTCGTGATAAATTACACAAACGTATTACCTCTAAAACTTCAGTGCGACATTTTTCATAACCAATATGCTTACCTTGATCAATTAATTCATCAGGGTTTATAGTTTGTGCTTTAGTTGCTTGTTCATTCATAGTGAAATTCCTCCTATGTTGATTAATAAATTCAGAAAATGTTATAATTCCATCTGCAATGCCAATCTCAATCGCTTTTTGACCAAAATAAAGCCCTGCTTCAGTGGATTTGACAGCTTCTATAGAAAGATTTCGATTGCGTGCTATAAGCTGTACAAACATTCCATATAAGCGATCTATTTCCCCTCTCAAACTTTCTAAGCCTTCAGAGTTAATAGGCTCATGCGGGTTTAAATCATTCTTTCTGCTACCTGCAAAAATAGTTGTATATTTAATACCTTGTTTCTCATCAAATCCACTTTGATCTATATGGCTTGCTATTACTCCAATACTTCCTACTCCTGAAGTACGAGTCACAAAAACCTTTTCAGCGCTAGAGGCAATAGCATACGCGGCAGAGTACGCATCATCATTGGCTATTGCTACAATCTTTTTTTTCGACCTTGATTCGTAAATAAAATCAGCTAGATCAAAAATACCATTTACCTCCCCTCCAGGGCTGTCTATATCTAGTAAAATGGTTTCTACTTTATCATTTCCCAATGCTTCCTCTATTTGAAAGCGAATTCTTTCATATGACGTCATACCTAAAATATCGTCAAAAGTTCCGGGGTTTTTAGTTAGAATTCCGTAAATTGGTACAATTGCTACTCCTTTTAGGCTTATAGTATTATGCTTTAAGTTCTTAAAGTTTGCTTGTTTTCCGCTATATAAAGATAGTAGTTCAAAACTTCTTGTCTCTACCATCATTGGTTTATTTAGCCATATTGCTTGTTTTGTCATGATTTTTGTTGTGTACTCCTTGTATCCGAGTCAAAAAATAGGTTGAAAGAATCAGCACGATTTTGATCTTCAGCTATTTCTTGATCAATTTCTTCAGCATCATATCCCATTTCTGAAACTACTTCTGACCTGCTCTTGAAGCCATTTCTTACTGCCATTTGCTGTGCTTGTTGGTCTTTTAGCGGGTCTACCCAATCAAATCCCTGTGGTATCCACTTTACTTCTTTTAACGTTTCTTTTGCTGTTGTAGGGAGTTTTCCAGATAGAGTGGCAAGTTCTATCCATCGATTCCATATAGGCCTGCAGAACTGAAATACCATAATATTGTGTTGTAACATTGCACATCTTCTGCGAAACTCTATTAATCCTGCTCTAATTGAAGAATAATTTACGTTGGTTAAATCACCTGTTAGTTGTTCATAGGTAATCCCAATGCCAATTGCAATTGCACGTAACTGCTGTCTCATGAATGCTTCATAACTGCCACCAACGTCAGATGGTTCTGAAAACTTAATATCTTCGCCTGGATCAAGTAATTGCATAGTGCCAGGTTCAAGGCCAGAAAGCGCAACTCCATGCTCATTTGCTTCACCTTCTCCTAAAATACTTGCCTCTGGATCAAGTCGTGTGATAAATCCAGCAAACATTGCCGCAGTCTTTTTTCTAACTAATTCTGCATCATCGTATTGGTCAAGCTCATAGAGTTTCAAAAGTACGTTGGAAAGCCAAGGTTCTCCTCTAATTTGCCCAGGTCTGAGTGGCTTATAGATATGCAAAACATCATTTGCTGGTACTCTTACAGACTCACCAAAAGTACTCTCACCAGGGTGTTCTCGAAATAGGTAATACGCTTCTCTTTGTCCAAGCCTATTGAACTCAATACCATTTCGGATTACGTTACCATTTGCCAGAGTTTGATTGCTTTTATTATCCAAGTGCTCTGATTCAAGCACTTGCAACTGCAATGGCACAGAGAATCCATCTTCTTGCTTGCGAGTACGTAACCGAACAAAACATTCCCCGCCTTCAACCATACTTCTGCATACCAGAGCCTGTAATCCGTAGAAATCACTAATATTATTACTATCTGCTTCATCGGTCCAACAAAGCCACAGCTCTTGAATTTTTTTGCGAAACTCTGCATCTTTAGCTTTTGATTGGGGTTTTATGCCAGTTCCAACAGAGTTGCTCACTATCGTATCAATAATATTTGCAGCATATGGATTTTTCCGCACCATGTCTCGAGAACGACTGCGCAAAGTTTCAATACTATGAGAAAGTAAGCTATTTATGCCACCTCCCTCTGGCTGCCAATACATAACTCTTCTACCAGATCCTGCTCCATCCCATGCAGAACTTTTGGCTTTTGGTAATTTGTTAAATAGTTGCTTTAGTGATTTGATCCACATGCTTTTTACTTCCTTTAGTTTTTGGGTTCTTAGATAACTCAATCTCTTTTACACTTGGAGAGCATTTTCTATGTTTTCTGATTCTGTGTTTTGCTATTCCAGAATGGCTAGCAGTAATAAAATTCTTTAGATGCTCTAAAAAGTCCTGATATTTCTCTTCTTCTGCAATCTTTTTCATAGACCTCCTTTAAATAATTCCCTTATTCGCCGAAAACACTACCTTTCTTTTAGGCTTTTGACCTGCAATTTTCAGTTCAGCTTTGATTCTTTGCCGAAGACTCAATAAATCGTTTATTTGTACTTCTGCATAACGAACAACATGATCACCATAGCCAATAGATACAACTCGCTCTCCTTTTTGGAGTTTCTTTATCGCTTTTTCAACTTGTAATAAATATTCTTCACTATACATTTTGATCGCCCAGCCACTTACTCTTTCTTATTTTTTCTGATTTCTTTCTACTCTCGGTCTTTTCACTCAAACTACTCCACTGATTTTCTTGCCAACGATCGATTCCCAGTGCAATAGATGCAGCTCTTGCGTAAATTCTACAATCAAGTGCTTCGTTACGATCTCTTATTTTCTGCCACTCTTGCTTCGTATATCCTTTTACTACTTTGGTAATTAATTGCTCTGCTGTAAGCTGTTTAAAATATTCAGGTGAGTACTCTGGGAAATGGCAATATCCAGCCTCTTCATTTTGCGAAATATTAAGCAATTGAAACAACTCTGACTTTAATATTGATACTCCAACTGGCCAGAGTTTCATTCCTCTGCGTAGTTTTTTCCCGCTAACCGTTATATCAACTCTACTTGGGCTATTGAGCGGAACAAGGGCTTTGTTCATTCCTTTGACTGCCATAACTCTGCCAGATCCTTGATGACTTCTCACCCAATTATATACTTCTTGCGTTGCATATCCTGCATCCACTGCCATCATGCTAATTGTGTATTCAACTCCATGCGGCCCAAGAAAGTGATGATTCAATAACTCTGATAATTTATTCCAAATAACTTTGTCTCCAGGATCTCCTTCAAACACTTGATAATCAATTGACCAGCTCTTTCTACCTTTTCCCCAAGCTACAACTTCAACTTCTAACCGATCTTTTTGAACATCAACACCTGCTGTGAGAACTACTTCTCCTTCTGGTATTGTGCCAATAAGGTAAGATTCTCTACGCTCAAAAAGATGTTTCCAGTCTGGTACTTCTCCTCTATCAACCCAAGTTTCTCCCAGCACTGTATTTATCCAGACTTTTAATAGTTGTTCGTTATCTTTACTATGCAAAAATTCCGCTACTGCTTGACTCCAGCTATACCATCCAACTGGACTATACAAGCTTGAAATATGAAACCCTGCTGTCTTTCCATCTTTTGTTGAATCAGTAGCTCTCCACTCTCCCTTGGCAAGCATATCTATTTTTTGATGGTTTTCTATTTTGCCTTTGCATTCAGTGCATTCATAATGTGCTGTTTTTGGATCCTTATCTTCCCACTTTATTTGTGACCATTTTAACACTTGATGGTGATTACAATGAGGACATGGGACAAAAAAGTAACGTTTATCGGAAGCTTCAAATTCTTTTTCTATTCTGCTGATGCCATGCACTGTAGGAGTTGATACTAAAAATATCTTTCGACGGGTAAAAGTATTAGTGCGGGCTATGCTAAGTAAGACAGGATCACCTTCTCCACTTGAATCTCCAGGATAGGCATCAATCTCATCAAGAAAGAGATATTTTACCGGCATAGAACGAAGGCCTACACTGCTATTTGCGCCAGTTATTACTACAATTCCTCCAGGAAACTCTTTACTTTGAACGGTATTACCTGAATCTCTTGATCTGGGATCTTTTACTTTATCTTTTAAACATGGCGTATTTTCAATTAAAGGCGCAAATCTTCCTTTAGACCAACGCTTTCCCATTTCTACAGTTGGTTGAACTACTAGCATGGGACCTGGTGTTTGATCAATGACATAGCCTATCCAGTTATTTCCAGCTTCTGTTCCTCCAATTTGTGCTCCTTTCATAAAAATCACTCTTTCAACCTTCGATGACGGCGAAAGTGAATCCATTATTTCTTTAAGGTAAGGAGTTCTTTCTGTTCTCCATTTTCCTGGCTCTGATGATGCTGTTTGTGAAAGCACTCGATATTCATCTGACCACTCTGAGACTTTAAGTAGTGGATCTGGCTTGAATCCTGCATAAAAACTGCTGCTATAAATCATCTTCTGCCTCTACCAATAGCAGCAACATCATCAAAGCTTTCTTTACTTTCTGTTTCTTTATATTCTTCTCTACACCTACTATTTACTACATCTTCTACTTCTTGAGTTGTTTCCAAAATGGAAATATCTCCCTGAGGTTCACATTGCTTCTCTAATTCTTTGGACATCTCTTTCTGGAATTCGTTTTCTATGTATCTTCTAGTAATGTCACTCATAATTATTGCTGTAGTCAGAGCGAGTATTCCAATCACTATGGCAATTACAGGGTTAGCGTATATTATGGTCAATGTTACTGCGCTAACTGCTGTAAAAATCCAGATAACATTGTTGTACTTTTTCACCTTTTTATCGGCTACTTTTCTATGTTCTATATATCTATTGTTCAAAGCATGAAAAGTTGGAAAATTTATTCCAGATGTTCTGTCCAATAGGGATATATTTCTCCCAACAAGCAAAATCTTTAGTAGCTCTAAATTATTTGATTTTATTCCATAATTAATGGCTGAAATAGGATTTGCTCCTTTTTTAAGTAGTAATTTTACAACATTTAAATGTCCTTTTTCTGCAGCAAGATAGATTGGAGATTGATCTTTATTATTTGAAACATTTACATCAATTCCTTCTTTTAAAATATCATCCAGTAACTCAACATATCCTCTTTCTGCTGCCAAATGTAATAAACTGTTTTTATCAGATCCATATTTATTACTTATTAAAGCCCTCTTGATCTCAGGCCTATTTCCCTCTTTAGCATAGTCAAATGGTGTTTTGCCATTATCATCCTTGACTAATGGGTCTATATCTTCTCGGGTTAGTAAAACTTCTATGGTTTTGAGCCTATCAGCGTAATGTAGCGGTGTTTTATTTTCATAATCTTGTAAATTGATCTTGGAGTTAGGAGCGTTTATTAAGCATCTCACAATATCCAAGCATAAGTCTCGTTCATCGTAATTACTGACACTTACAGCGTTGTGAAGAGGTGATAACTCCATCGAGCCTTGGCCTTTGCGAGCTAAGTTCACATCTCCTCCAAGCTTTAGAAGTAATTTTACTATTTCCAGTTTTTTATTGTTCACTGCATAGTGCATTGGAGTCTGATTTCTTGCATCAAAGACATCAAGTTCAGCGTTTCCTTCTTCAACTAAAACTTTTACAATTTCCGCATGTCCAATAGCAGCTGCTAAATGTAATGGCGTGTGAAGTAAAGCGTTTTGTGAATTAACATCAACACCTTTTCTGATTAAATATCTAACTGCATTAATCTCACCCACCATTGCTGCTAAATGAAGTAAGCTATCTTGTTCTGATCCATATTTATTATTAATCAGAGCTTCTAATATTTCTACTTTTTTACCGTCTTTTGCGTAATCAAGAGATGTTTTACCATCGTTGTCTTCCACAAAAGGATTAATGTTTTTCTTAAGTAATAGAAGCTCTACCAGACTCAGCTCATCGAGCTCTATAGCACAATGTAATGGGGTTTTGCCATTAGAGCCTCGAGCATTGATATCTATGCCTGGTTGATTGACAAGACATCTGATTAATTCTAAGTGTAAGTTACTGGTCATTTAAGGTGTTTTTGGTTTATTAAAATTTTTATTTAGGCAACTCTTCCATGGCAGTTCTAATTTCTTTTGTTAATTTTTCATGGATCTTTTCTGCCTCATTCATCGATGCAAGAAGTGCTGACACTCTATCTGGAATATTTAAAAGTTTATTTCTTACTACTCTTGCGACGTTAAAGGCATCACGCTTTACTTCTTCTATCGCTACTAATTCGCCAATTTCAGCTTTAGCCTTAGCTTCTAGGAGTTTACCACGCTCTATTTCATTTTTAATTCTGGTTTTAAGCAGCATGGTTGAAAGCTCACTAGTATTTTTTCTACCATCATCGTTTTCACCGTTTTTTCTTCTAAGTGGCTGACTTGGATCACGAATTGTTTCAAGTGCGTTATTTGCTTGTTCTCTATCCACCATACCACCTTCAAGTTCTACAATTCCTTGTTTCACTAAATAACAGACGTATTGCTTGGAAAACCCTTGTTCTCTTGCCCATTCTGTTTGTGTCATTTTTCCTTTTTCCACTTCTTTTTTCTCCTTTGTAATTTTTCTCTAAATGTTGAATCAAACTTAATTTTCACTTTTGTATTATCTTTTCTTGAGTTTCTAAAAAAGTCTTTCCAGTGTCAGCGAAAAGAGCATCTCTTCCTGTGTATACTTGCCAACGTTTTATAGTCACATCAACAAATGCAGGATCTAGCTCAATTGTTCTACATATTCTGCCTGTGCGCTCACATGCAATCAAAGTACTTCCAGACCCGCTAAATGGATCAAGAACTATATCACCTGGTCTACTGCTATTTATTATTGCTCTCTCCATTAACTCAACTGGCTTCATGGTTGGATGTAATGAGTTATAAGTAGGTTTGTCATAAAACCATAGATCACTTTGATTTCTCCCACCATACCACTGACGTTTACTTCCATCTTTCCAACCATAAAGTATTGGTTCATACTGTCTTTGGTAATCAGATCTCCCAATAGTAAAATGATTCTTTGCCCAAATGATAAATGTTGACCAACGTCCTCCTGCTTCTTCAAATACCTTTTGCAGCGTGGCAAGCTCAGATGATGATGAACAAATGTAAATTGCCCCTTTGGTATAGGCTAAAATATGAGAGCAAATGTTATAGAGGAACAATTCGTATTTTTCACCTTGATCATCATTAAGCATTTTTCGATCATCTCTTTCCTGACTAGCGCCATAATCAACGTTATAAGGAGGGTCACAAACTGTAATATCAGCCATTTTGTCATCTAAAATCGCTTTAAATGAATCAATTACTTGACTATCACCACAGTAAATTTTATGATCACCTAAAATCCATAAATCTCCTGGTTTTGTGACTACTGATTTGCTTTTACAACTGTGTTCATTTAAATCAGCAAGATCTTTTTCTTCCTCTTTGTATTCATCGTCAAGAAAACGTTGGATTTTTTCCAGTTCAAACCCAGTGAGCTTTAGATCAAAATTTAAATCTTCAAGATCCTGGAGTTCAAGTTTCAATAGATCATCATCCCACTTCGCCCAGTTAGCTGATTCATTTGCTAGTAATCTAAATGCTTTGGTTTGTGCTTCGCTTAAATTATCACTTAAGACCACCGGAACACTCTCCATACCAAGCTTTCTTGCAGCTTTAAGGCGTAAATGGCCATCAACCACCGTACCATCACTTTTTGCAACTATTGGAATGCGAAAGCCAAATTCGCGAATAGAGGCACACATTCTGTTCACCACAACGTCATTTTTACGTGGATTGCGGTCGTATTCGATTAGGTTCCCAATTGGATAATATTGAAGTTCTAAATTCATGATTTCAAAGAATTAATAGCTCGGTAAAGTAGTTAACATTCAAAATATCTCTAACGCTAGAAAACGCCCGGGCTCTTCGCCACCCACGCGAATTTTATTATGGGAAGGACCCACAAAATTGGTTAATATACAAAGGTTTTTTCATCATTATAATTAAGTTATTCATTTATTTTGTTTCTTATTTAGAATTATTACTTAATAAGCTAGGATATAATTTCTACTATGAGTATACATGGCCATATCTTAACGTTTAAGAATATTTATTTATATCTTCATAATTAGAATTGGAACTGAAATTCCTCTGTGCCAAAAACATAATAGCCAAAGCATCTGCCTCATTATCGTCTTGAGGTACAAATCCTTTGTTTTTCACAGCTTCAATTACTTCTGCCTTACTTGCGTTGCCCTTACCGGTAATAAAGCGTTTAATAGTCTTGACAGGTACACCTTCGTATGGAATACTATTTTCCTCACACCAAGCAGTTAAATGAGCTAAGAACCCTCCGTAGCAATGGGCAGCATCAGTCCCTAAATGTCTTCTTACCTCTTCAAAATACACTGCAGAAATATTTCCAAGTTTTTCCTTTATAGAGTTAAGCCAGCTATGGAAATTTAAGAACTTCATCCCACCACCGCTAAAACGATTACCATGAAAACTTTCACTCCCACTATGAATTACTCCATCATGTAGAATAGCCCATCCGGTTTGTTTGCCTAAATCAAGTGTTAGTATTGACATATTTTATTTTGAGATATAGAATTCTTAAAGATTTTTCTTTTTACTTTCTTCTAGCAATTTATCGAAGTCTGATTTGTACGATTTATCTTGTATTTTTCTGAATTCTTTATACTCCTTTGTAGCTAAGGCAATTGCTACTTCATGAGAAACTTTACCATAGTTCTTTAATATCTCTTGCTCGTTAAATTTTAAAAATGCGTCAAGCTTTTCCTTCCAATCTTTCATATACATTACTTTACCTCGAGCAGCTTGAAACTCTGCATGGTCTATATACATATTCACTATCTTATTCAATTGAGCAATTTCATTTTTATCTAAATAGTTTTTTGCTACCTGAGTGTTAGAGAGAAAGATTTTCTCTTTAGGTGCTTTTCGCCAATTTGTTAGGCCCATATTTGGTTTATTTCTATTTGCTCTATTTGCGATTATTTCTGCTGCTGTATTTCCGGTAATGGCAAAATGTAATTTGTTTTGCACTATAGCAAAGAAATCTCTTGTTTCAATTGCACAACTTGAATAATCTAATGAAGTTGCATAAATATCTGTAATTTTCTGGTAAGCTATACGCTCGCTAGCTCGAATTTCTCTTATTTCTTCAACTAGCTCATCAAAGAACCTAGCATCAAATCTTGTGCCATTCTTAAATCTATTACTATCTATTGCAAAGCCTTTAAAAATGTAATTCTTTAGTTTATCTGTTGCCCATGTACGAAAAGCTATGCCACGCTCTGAATTAACACGATAGCCTGCTGATATAACAGCTTCTAAATTGTAGAATACTACATTACGTTTTACTTCTCTTCCTCCTTCTTTTTGAACTGTCGAGAATTCCTCGGTAGTTGAGCTTTTGTCTAATTCTTTACTTAGATAAATATTCTTTAGGTGTAGCGAAATATTATCACTTGAACAACCAAATAGCTCAGCCATATGTTTCTGTGTAAGCCATAGATTGTCATTTTCAAACCTGACTTCTATACATACCTTTCCATCGCCTGTTTCATAAAATATGATTTCATTGTAACCTGGATTCATAAACTTTAATTCAGATACATACTTCAAGTTATTGTGGCATTTTCTGCTTTAAGTAGCAATTTTATTTGAAAAGAGACTTACCAACTTCATATTCTCCTTTAAGGAACGAAACATCTCCCATGGAAAGCCAACCCTCTAAAATAAACTCTTTCTCTGGAGCGCACCATTTTGCAAAATCTATTGCTTTTCTCATAAAATTATTTAGATGTTAAAAAGTTAAACTGGTAGTCTGTCTAGTATTTTCAAAATATAAAACACTCCATAATGGAAAATAACCCAGCCAGAAAATTAACTAATTGTCACTTTTGTTTGGAATAATGAGAGATGTAATTTACTAAATAGCTGCTATCTTCTTCATCCTGATAAGCATACATGTGAAACTTCATCGTATCGCGCCACACTCCTGTTTCTATTAACCCATGTTTACATAATAAAACAGCGCAATTAACTTTTCTTGCTATGTGAGCGCAGCACTTTTGAACAAATTGTTTGACATGAGAACTATTATTTTCATCTCCTCCAAAAAAGTCTGAGACTTCGTCCAACACTACAAGTTTAGGATTAAATGATTCAATATCACTAAGTAATTCATCAAATAAATGAGTTAATATTCCTACGTTATTGTTGTCAAATTTCATCAATAAATTTTCTTTACCAAATAGGGAAACCATTTTTATTCTGTGAGGACATCTTCTGCTCAGTCTTGTGTGAACTCTATGCTGTCGTGTCAATAGCTCATTTTCATCAATTTCCGAAAATACTCCATAAACTTTAGCTGGTTCAAAACTTGTATCTAACCAATGTTGACCAGTTGCAAGGGCTGTAATTAATTCTTGAACTAAGAAAGATTTGTTTGTACCACGTTCACCAGAAAGAGATGAAACGCTTCCAATAGCAAGCCAATCTTTAATTACCCATTCTTGTTCAGGCGGTAAACCATTCCACATTGAAAAATCTATTTCTTTTATCATAAATTACCAAAATATTGAAAGAAGAATTGCATAAAAAACTTTATGTAGAATAGCCAAGCCAGCTAAGATCAAGTGTGAGTGTCGACATTCTATTTGCTAACAAAGTTCATAAAAGAAAGAATTATTAGAGGCAGCCTAAGAAATGGAACCTTAAGCCACCTTTTTGAGATAGCGAGTTCATTGCCCCTATACTAATTATATACCGGATTTCTCACAACTTTTTCCGGAGATTTTGCAAAAAAATTCAAATAAATTTCAAATTTGCTAAAATTGTTCAATAAAACCCATTAAAATAGTAAAAATAATAATAAAATTTCTTGATATTTTAATCCTATATAAAGATTCGTTAAAAAGTTAGTAGTTAGAGCTTTTACCAGCTAAAAAATAAACCAGTTAAAATGTTCCCTATAGTAAAAAAGTTCTTGGCATAAAAATACGAATATGATAAAATTAAAAGGGTGTTTCTCTTCACAAGGAATTTATCTTGGTAATAAGTAGTAAGAAATACCGTTTATTTCAATTTTAAGCTATGTTACAAGCGTTCTTTGACTAAGGGGGGTATATTTCTTCATCCAGGTCATGGGTAGCTTTAAAAACGCATTTAAAACGACTTTTATATTTCGGTTAAAAATTTAAATGGTAAGTAGCACGGTATTAATTTGTATTAGCCTTTATTTAAAGCTTGTTCAGTTGAGCAGATGGCCGCCGCGGAAACTTTTCTTATGTATTATAAACTATTTGTAGGCTTTTAAACTATTTGTAGGCTTTTTAAGAAAAATTAATAAATTAAACATTTTAGCGCGTTAATAATATTATAGGTAGGTGTTATGAAGGTTACATATCCTATATGCTCTATTATTATTATATATTATTATTTTATATAATATAATATAAGGTCTCTCACGAAACTAAGCTATACTAAAAAACCCGCCACAGGCCTAGCTTTCAAAGCAATTAAGAAGTTTTCTTGAATTCCAACCTTAAATTACCATTAACTCTTGATATATAGCAGGATTTTTCCTTTTAGGAGATTTCATTTTCCAATCTAAAACGGACTAAACTGCCAAAAATCTGTGTAATCTCGAATCTAAAGCACTTAATTTGCAAATAACTATTATAAATAATTTTACTAATATGGCATTTTCGGAGCTCATGTACCTTAAGGTTTTTATCTTAGCAGCAACCATAATTTCTTGATTGTTTTAAATCTTTTAGTTAGGTTTTTAACTACATTGTTGCTTATAGTTTAAGGGTAGATAGAACGTTAGCAAAGAAAAATTAGATAAAGACCGATAGAGGTATGGCAGAAAATAGCTCAAGTTATCAAGAATTTTTAATATTGTACAAAATTTAAAGAGAAAGTTAGTGCATTTAGACCCACAAGGCTTGTACTTTAACCATACCCCTAAACTATCTTTATTGCTTTATGAAGACCTAAATAACGTTTCAAAGCGATTCTATTGTTTTTGGGTAAAATTTATCCACCCATACTCCTATCGCTAATATAAACCCTATTTAAATTTGAATAAAAGGCATAGCTGCACTGCCTCCATTTTAAATTCTATCACATTTTTTTGTTAGCTGTAATTAAAAATTTGGTCATTTTCCAAAATTTTGGTGAATATATATAATAAGCACAGGAGAAAAACTTTAATCGATACATTAGGAGGCCTTATGGAAATATAACCGCCAAAAAAAATTTGAACATTTTGAGAAGATTTCGCGATATATATTAGTAGGAGGGCATTAAAAAAATTAGACATTAGAGGCGGTTAGTTTCGGCATATAAATTTTTTTTAATTTTTTTTCAAATTTGCGGACGAATTTGCGAGTGACCGTATATATATATTATATGCAAGTTTAGTTTCATCGTATAAAATTTTTTTTATATTTTGCGACGAATTTGCAAATGACGGTGTATATATGTTACATGGGGTGATAGAAATGACTTACCGAAAAATTTAAGTTATGAAAAAATCTTTTACTCCAAGCAAGTTGTTTGTTTAGGCTACTTTGAAAAATTTTTATTGGTATTGCCAAAAACTTTTGAACATTTTGAGAAGATTTCGCGATATATATTAGTAGGAGGGCAAAAATTAGACATTGTGGAGAAGGTTTTTGGAATTCCTAGCCGGCTTGCTCTTTAAAACTTCTTAGGAGAGCTATGGAAATACAACAGCTTCTATCTCAAACCCCTGAACAATTTTTTGTTGTTCAACTTTTTTTTCAAAACCATCATAAAGTGAGGAGGCTAATCCTGTAATACATTAGTAGAGGGGTATAGAAAATAAGCATACTTCTCTCTGGTAATTGTAAATATGTTAAGCTTTTTTTTGATTCAAGACAGTTGGAAAGGCAAATTGCGTTGTCACACAAGTATGGTCTTTAAGACGTAAAAAATATTTTTTTGAACACTTTGAGTAGTTTTGTTGATATTTATTAGTAGAAGGGTATGAAAATCAGTTATGGGAGAAGAACAGCACAGGACTAAACCTATAGATGGCTTATTTAGGAGTGATCTTGCTGTAATTACGTAAGTATCTCATAAGCAAAGTATAGCGTATTTTGCAACATAATGCAGATGAAATATGCAACTTATAGGAGGCCTTTTTGTTAAAAGTTAAAATGAAAATAAATTTTGTAATCATCACAATTTTTGCTTATTGAAAGGAAATTATTTCAACAAATAAAGATTTTTTGGACAAAAATTTTCCAAATCCTGAATATAATATACATGGCATGTATTAAATGCAAAATTTTCTTCTTTTTTAAAAGTTGAATTTGTTAAGAAATGGAGGGTATTTCAACTTTTTTGGACGAAATTTAAAGTGCGCGGTGTATATATATAATATCTGAGGTAAATTTTTTTGAACAAAATGAGAGTGAATGTTGATATATATTTATAGGAGGCCTTTTTGTTTAAAGTTAAAATGAAAATAAATTTTGTAATTTTTTTGAGGAGTGTAAGTTGAGGGCAGAGTTAAATTTTCAATGCCACCATTAGCCGCTATAGAAGCAACTTTTCTTTGTGCTATTTATATATTTTTGCAATTTTTTGGACGATTTTGAAAGTTACCGGGTATATATGTAAGGCCTAAAACAAATAGGATATAAATTTTTTTTGTAATCTTTTAGACAAAATGACAATTGAACTTGTATATATATTACGGAAGCATATGAAAGTTTGTTAAAAAAAAGTGAACAGTTTTTGTAATTTTGTTGAACTTATTATATTAGGGGGCATAGCTCTTTTACCTAACAGACTTAGGCCGCAAACATTTTTATTAATATGGTAAATATGAACACTACTAACTTATATTTGAAAAAAAACTTCCACTATTCCCGGAAAAAACTACAACAAATCCGGTATATCTATAATAGAGGGCCATGAAAACATTAAGACACCTCTATTACTAACTCGCGTTAAACTTTAACTTATACGAGTGCTAAATAATAGTGAAACTAACCACTTCTTATTGTATAGCAGAAAGTAACGTTGTCAAGGGTTATAATTGATAAAAATGAAGAATTTTTTCAGGGCCAAATAGACAATGTCAATTTCACTCATAGAAGTAAGAGTTGAGACGTGAGTTGCAATTTATTTAACGTTTTTAAAGGTAATAAATATGTATACTTCACATGATAAACAGACTTTATTTGAAAGAACAGAAAAAGCAAAATCGGGGCTGATCTCAAGAATGGATTCATGCCTATCTTACTTATTTCCAGCCGGTTTCTTTCGCGATGATCAATTCTTTGTTGGTAACACAAGCGGAGATAAAGGTAAAAGTTTAGTAGTAGAAACAAGAGGTAGTAGAGCCGGATTATGGATTGACTTTGCCACAGGTGAGGGAGGAGATGAAATTGATCTCTGGCGTGATGCTACCGGTAAAAGCAAGTTTCTTGATACCATAGAAGACATAGAAAAATGGCTTAGTTATTCGACACCTCAACATAACAGAGAAATTTCAGAGCATTTAACAGCATGCTGGGACTACCATGATGAAAATAACCAAGTAATAGCTAAAATCTATCGTTATGATAACACCTTAGGAGAAAAACGTTACAGTTGTTTTGATGTAAGAAGATCAACTAATACTGCACCAGATCCAAGACCTCTATACAATGTCCCTGGCATACTTAAATCCGACAAGATCATTTTTGTTGAAGGTGAAAAGTGTGCTGAAGCTTTAATAAGCAAAGGCATAACAGCTACAACAGCAATGTTCGGAGCAAATGCACCTATTGATAAAACCAATTGGTTGCCACTCAAAGGTAAGCACATAACTATATGGCCAGATAATGACAGCCCAGGTCAGAAATATGCTGAAAATGTTGCAAAGAAGCTTTTAGATATTGGCGCTGCATCACTTGCTATTTTTAAAATTCCACAAGATAAACCAAAAGGTTGGGATGCAGATGATTGTATTGAAGAGGGAACAGATGTCGAAAAATTTTTAACTTCAACTGTTTCTTTCGAATGTACAAAAAACCTTACGTCATTTCCTGTATGGCAATATCTAGATGACAAATCACCAATGCCAGAAGATATCATAGCTCCAAGAATCTTAACTCCAAGTGGTCTTTTAGTCTTTGCTGGAGCACCTAAAGTTGGAAAGAGTGATTTTCTTATTTCTTGGCTCTTTCACCTGGCTGCCGGGGTTCCACTTCTTGATATGGCACCAAAAAGGCCTTTAAGGATCTTCTATCTTCAGACTGAAATTGGTTACCATTATATGCGAGAACGTTTGCAACAATTGAAACTCAGTGAAGAGCTCATAAAACTTGCTAAAAATAATTTGGTTGTTACTTCTCAGACCAAGTTACTTTTAAATGAAAATGGCATTAAGGACATTGTACTTGAAGTAGAGAAACATTTTGATCCAAAGACCATTGATATTATTGCTGTTGATCCATTACGTAATATTTTTGATGCTGACCAATACGGCAATGAAAACGACAATAATGCTATGCTCTTCTTTTTGCAAGAGAGAATAGAAAAGCTGCGCACTTTAATTAATCCTAATGCTGGAGTTATTCTTGTACACCATACACGAAAAATGCAGAAGAAACTATTGGAAGAAGATCCATTTCAGAGCTTTAGCGGCGCGAGTAGCTTACGAGGGTTCTATACTACAGGTATGATCATGTTTAGACCAGATGAGAAGAACAGCAATCGTCAACTGATGTTTGAGCTGCGTAACGGTAATTCTATTGCATCAAAGTGTATTGATAAAGTTGATAACCGTTGGTACGAAGTTGACGCTGAATCACAAAGGTTAGCAAATGAAGAATACGGCAAAAAACTGGATGCTGAACGTTCTCGTAGATACGATATCATTTTGGATTTAATTTGCGAAGAAGGGCGCAAAGGACATGTTTACACGATTAACCAATTTTGTCAGGCATTTGAAAACAGAGAGAGCCTAGGTAGTAGACATTCTATACGCGATCGTCTCGATGTTCTTGCCACGAAAGGTTGCATAAAATTCAACAAAGAAGGTAAAAACGCTGCAAGAAATAAATACGGAGTGCTTTGCGTTGAAGGTATGGAACTTGGGAAGAAAATATTTGATCCCGAGAAAAACAAGAAAGTAATGGTCTATCATAGATTATTACCAACACACTACAAATCAATGGACTATGGAAGCGTAATTCCAGTAGAAAATTCAAACTTCTGGGTCAATCACTACTAAATTCCCCCAAATATTAACATCTTAAATTCTTTCACATTTTTTTATTATGGAGAAATTATGACTTCAAAAAATTCCTACACTGGCATTAATCCAAAATTTGCTGAAAAAATAAAACACTATGCTAAATTTCTTAAGAGAAAGAATATTTTTGCTCACTGGCATATTAAAGATGTAGAACAAGAACTTTCACTGCATTGCTTACCTGGACTTAAGAAATACGATGAACGTGATGAGCAGTACGAGGCTAAAATTACTCAGTATATCAAATGCCGTTCTATTAATTTAGAAGAGAGAGAAGAGTGTAAAAAACGTGCGATTGATTTTGTTGATGAGGATGATTTAGATGCACTGGACGAAGAAAGTGAAAGTTTTGAATATGACTGTGCAGTACGAATTGATGTAAATGAAGCAATTGCAAAATTACCTTCGGAGCTAGGGGAGGTATGCAAGTTACTCATGGAGAATAATTTTAACGTCAATGAAGTTAGTAGGATAGCAAGTATACCAAAATCAACTCTTCACGACACACTTAAAAAATTAAGCGAGGATAAGAATTTTGTCAACTTAAAGATATATTTGCCTGTTTCAGGGGGAAAAATATGAAAATAATCAACTGCAATGAAAGAGCAAAAACAACAACAGGTATCAAGGTAGTAATCTTTGGTCCTTATGGTATTGGTAAAACCAGCCTCTTAAAGACTATAAGTGAACCAACACTCTGTCTCGATTGTGAGGCAGGTTTGCTTGCTGTTCAGGAGTGGAAAGGGGATTCTATTAGCATTCGTACTTGGAATGAAGCTCGGGATCTTGCCTGTCTAATTGGTGGTCCAAATCCTGCATTAAAATCTGATTCAGCATATAGTCAAAAACACTATGAGCATGTATCCAGTAAACACAAGGAGCTTTCTTCAGAGTTTCTCAAGTATCGATGTATTTTCATTGATAGCATCACAGTAGCATCACGCCTTTGTTTATTATGGGCAAAAATGCAACCTGAAGCTGTTTCTGAGAGATCGGGAAAACAGGACATGAGAGCTGCATATGGATTACTTGCTCAAGAAATGATGGCTTGGCTCAATCAGTTTCAACATATTAGAGATAAAGATATTATTCTAGTTGGGACTCTAGGTCAATACTTAGATGACTTCAATCGTCCAACTTGGCTACCTCAATGTGAAGGGGCTAAAACTGCCAGTGAAATCCCTGGTATTGTTGATGAAGTTATCAGCATGGTTGGTATCAAAAAAGATGATGGTACTGAGAAGCGCTCATTTGTTTGCCATACTATTAATTCTTGGGGATACCCAGCTAAGGATCGAAGTGGCTGCCTGAATATGGTTGAAGAACCGCATTTGGGAAAATTACTTACGAAAATTAAAACTAAAGCATTTTCTACTACTACTCAATTTTCCACTCAACTTGGAGCATAATTTATGACACAAAGCTTTTCAAATATCGATTTAAATATCGGTCAAAAAATTCCCTTCTTCAGCGTTAAAGAATATTTGAATGATCAATCGCCAATACCAGAGGATATAATTTCACCAAGAATCTTAACTCAGAGAGGTTTATTAGTATTTGGTGGCCCTCCCAAGATAGGAAAGAGTGATTTTTTGATTTCTTGGCTCGTTCATATGGCTGCTGGAGTTTCGTTTCTCGGTATGACACCAAGTCGTCCTATGAAAATTTTCTACATACAAACTGAGATTGAATACGACTACATGAAAGAGCGTCTGCAATACCTGAACCTTGATGAAGAACTTTTGAAGGTAGCTGCTGATAACTTAATTATCACTCCAAGGGTACAACTATCATTTAGTGGCGAAGAAATATCTGAAATAAAAAATACTGTCAAAGAGCGTTTTAAACCTGATGTTATAGCTGTCGATCCTCTGCGGAACATCTTTAGCAGTGAATATGGCAACGAAAATGATAATAGTGCTATGCTATTCTTTCTGCAAAAAACCCTTGAGAAGCTGCGTAATGCTATAAATCCTGATGCTGGTATAGTATTGACCCATCATACCAAAAAATTATCCAAAAAGATGCTCGAAGAAGATCCTTTTCAAGGCCTCAGTGGTGCTGGATCTTTGCGAGGATTCTATAGTACTGGAATGGTAATGTTTGCTCATGATGAAGAAAGTAGCGTACGTCAGATAGTATTTGAACTTCGTAATGGTGAGCGTGTCCCAAACAAGCTTGTAGACAAGGTAAATGGCCGTTGGCAAGTTGTAGATCAATGGAATAGCTAATTTTTTAATTTATTGGAGAATTTATGTTACAAAACTTTTTAAATGATAACAAAACGGTAACAGATATAAAGTATTTAAATCAAGAATATACTACAGAGGCCAGTGAATATCGGTCTACAATTGATAGAATTATTCGAGAGAACCCTGAGCTCAGCTATAGCGCAGTTAAAGAAATTTTATTAGGCCTTGAGGATGTCAAAGCAGGAAGAGTATGTGAATTCAAAACAAAAGTTTAACTTAAAAAGGAGATAATTATGATAGAAGGTTTCTTAACTGATTTTAATACTGCTAAGCCACAAAGTGGTTTAATACCGAAAGGCACAGTAGTAAAGGTCAAAATTGCAATAAAACCAGGAGGCTACGAGAATTGGTTTACCAGAAGCTTATCTACTGGGAGTATTTATTTAAATGCTGAATTTACTGTCACTGAAGGTCCATATGCAAAACGTAAGATTTTTCAGATGATTGGTATTAAAAGTGGCAAAGCAGAAGGTGCAGAAGATACATGGGGAGAAATGGGTCGCTCTATGATTAGAAGTATTTTGGAGTCAGCCCGTAATATTCATCCAAATGACACTTCTGAAAAAGCAACACTTGCCCATAAACTTAGCTCTATTGCAGACTTAAATGGTTTAGAATTTACAGCAAAAGTGGGAATTGAGGCCGATAATGGGTACGGAGACAGGAACAGAATTGCTACGATCATTACTCCGCAGCAGCAGCCTGAACCTCAGAAGGATGACTGGATACCTTTCTAAGAAAATTACAATTTTAAATGTGTTGCAGCACAAAACAATTTTTACAATAAATTAGTAGGAAAATTTATGACATCTTATATGAATAAGTCTCGAGAAGAAATAAAAGCATTGTTAGTTGATAGTATTGAAGAATATCTACTCTATCTAATACCTGATGGTGAATTTTATAAAGGTAAGTTCTACATTGGAGATTTATGTGGAGATAAAGTAATAGTTGAGACAACAGGAGAACGAGCAGGAGATTGGTATAAATTAGCTAAAATTAAAGGGGACGTAGTTGAATTTTTTACTTTCATTGCAGGTGATAGAGAAAGTGCTGAAGAGTTATATCGATACATTTTAGAGAAATATCCTGCTGCATTTTCTGTTAAGCATTAACTTACTTGGTACTTCTTCTCATTTAACCAAATTATTGAAATTCTCTCTGAAGTATTCTGCAAATCAAGCAAATCGAACTTCAGCCTATTTCAGAGCTAAATGGCTTAAAAGCAAAGAATATAAGTTAAATAATGAAATATTTAATGATAAAATTCCGTTTCAAAAATAATTTAAAAAAAATCAAATATTTTCCGGAAAAAACTATGAGAAATCCGGTATAACATATATAGAGGGGGTGAAAAACATGGCTATCGAATTTCAAGTGAGCTTTGGCAAAGGAACTGCTAATTTCTTAAAGTATATAGCAGAGTGTCAAGGTAAGACTATACCGAAATTGATAAGAACGTTGGTATTTGGTGCGCCAAGAAGTGCGTAAAGTTCAGTTGGTGAAAATCCAACATGGGAAAAGCTTAGCCAGCAGCCTGGAACAGACCATTATGCTACGTAAGGTAACGAGCGTAGTAAAGCTAATGGAATGGACAACATAGGGTGCAACGAGAGTGAAGGTATTGAGTCCCGTAAAAATGTTTGTTATGGAGGTTGACACTTTCAAAGAGGTGGAAGACAGTATGAGTGATAACGCTAAGGCAAGATGTCACTTACTCCATCGGGATCTAAGGCCGTATCATGTGTTGAGATGGAATTTACGTAAACTTGGGAGATCCTTTGTGTTCCCAATAGGGTACTCTGGAACAAGTCAATAAAGGCGAGAACTAGGGGATAATGCAAAGGAAGTCGGACTGACTGATAGTACTCGGAGTGTGGGAAAGCCACATACAAGGGGAAGCGGTCAGCAATTATAGTCATGGTTAGAATTAACTGCACCTAAGTCCAGTCGATATTCGGGATACGCTACTATTACTCATCCATTCCATCCATGGAAGGGGAAAAGTTTTCAAATATTATCAACAAAAAACTTTAATAATCGGGATATATTTAGTTTGAAAACGTTGACGCGTGGTACAGTAGGCATTCCACGTGATTGGACAGACAAAGCAGATCCTAATCTTTATCAAACCCTTACTGATTTATCGCCTATTTTATCGTTTTCCCATCTTCAGCAGTTAGTTAAATTAGTTACCAATCTTGATCAAGCTAAAAATAGCAAAGAGGTTGATTAATGACTAACACAGAAACGATTATAGGAAAGAATTATGCCATTGGAAGGAAAAACCTCCGTAATATCAGTAGATGCTACCAGGATAGCTATTTGTATAGCAAACATGTTGCATGAGTATTTAATAGTGGAACAACAATTGATTAAAACGGAGGATATTAATAATGACAGCACACAAAATTCAGAACCACCATATATTAAAACCAGCATACGTTTATTTAAGGCAATCAACAATGGGACAGGTAAGGCTCAATCAGGAGAGTACTGAAAGGCAGTATAAACTGAAAGATAAAGCGCAACAAATGGGATGGTCTCAGAATGCCATAAGAGTTTTAGATGATGATTTAGGGATTTCAGGAGCTCAAGCTAATAATCGAGAAGATTTTAAAATATTAGTTGCTGATGTATCAATGGGAAAAGTAGGAGCCGTGTTTGTACTGGAAGCGTCGAGATTATCTAGATCTTGCAGTGATTGGCATAGATTACTGGAATTATGTGCTTTAACAGATACATTGATTATAGATGAAGATGGTTGTTACAATCCTAATGACTTCAACGACCAATTGGTACTTGGGCTAAAAGGAACGATATCACACGCAGAGTTGCATTTCATCCGTGCTAGACTTTTAGGAGGTAAGGTAAATAAGGCTAAGAAAGGAGAGCTTCGATTTCCTCTCCCAGTAGGATTTTGCTATGATGATGAAGGTAATACTAGATTTGACGATAATGAGCAAGTAAGAAGTGTGATTCAATTATTGTTTAAAGTATTTAAAGAAAAGGGCAGTGCTTATGGAGTAGTACATCATTTTGGTAAGAACAAAATACAGTTTCCAAAACGAGCATATGGTGGTATTTGGAAAGGAAAGTTAATATGGGGAGCACTGACACATTCTAGGGTATGTTCAGTATTAAAAAACCCTTCTTATGCTGGAGCTTATGTTTATGGTCGCTTTAAATATCAGAAAAAATTATCAAGTACTGGATTGGTCAAGACAACAGTAGTTCGCCTACCGACAGAAGCCTGGCATACAATGATAAAAAACCACCACGAAGGTTATATAACGTGGGAAGAATATGTAGCAAATAAAAAGGTTTTAGCAAATAATCAAACCAGTGGAGAAGAGAATATGCTACCTACAGCAGTACGAGAAGGATTGGGATTATTGCAGGGATTATTAATTTGTAGTTACTGCGGCTGTCGTCTTACTGTAAGGTATAAGAGCAAAGGTGGTGTTCTTGCTGTTTATGAATGTAATTGGAAAAAGAAGTGGGGAGAAGATAGTAAGAGTTGTTTTTCTGTTTATGGAAATCCTCTGGATGAAGCTATCGTAAAAAGAGTATTGGAAGTCATGGAACCTGCGCAAATTGAGATTGCCGTAAAAGCATTTGAAGAATTGGAGCAACGAGGTCACATGCTAGATAAACAATGGCAAATGCAGATAAAAAGAGCAGATTATGAAGTACAACTGGCACAGAGACGTTATGAAGAAGTAGACCCATCAAATCGCCTAGTAGCTGGAACATTGGAGAAACGTTGGAACGAAGCTTTAATAGCATTGGAAGAAGCACAGAATCAATATGATGAATATAAGAAAAATGATGTACTTACAGCTACAAAACAACAAAAAGAGAAAGTGTTGGCACTAGCTCAGGACTTACCACGCTTATGGAATGCAGAATCAACAAGTGCAAGAGATCGAAAGCGTATTTTACGACTTCTAGTTAAGGATATTACTGTTGAAAAACTACGTAGTGAACAAAAAGCAGTACTACATATACGCTGGCAAACAAATGCTATAGAGGACTTAGAGGTGCAATTGCCAAAAAAATCCTATGACAGATGGAGGCATTCAGATGATATAATTGATCGGATAAGACAGCTATCGAAAACAATGACTGATGAACAAATTATTAGTTTGTTAAACCAAGAGGGGCTGACAACAAATAAAGGTAATCCTTTTACTATAAAAAGTATGAAATGGATTCGATTTAAACATAAGATCCCAGCACTATGTAATCAAAAATCTGAAGAAGAGTTATCAGTGAAACAAGTTGCAGAAAAATTCAATGTCAGTCATTACGTAGTACGTTATTGGATTGAACGTAAGTTTATTAATGCACGACGTATTGGTGAAAGGTTCTGGATATCGATAAGTTTAGAACAAGAACTGGAGTTAAAAAAACGTATTGAGAGCTCTTCTAAAATAGCAATTGCAAGGTTGAAATCACAAAAACAAATTGAAGGAGGTGTATTATGAAGTTATCGTGCTATACGTTATAGTCCTTACTTGAAAAGTTTCTATGAAAATGTGAAAAAAAGGCGTGGTTCTGCTAAGGCCATTATTGCTACTGCTAGGAAATTCCTGACAACCATTTTCTATACGCTTAAAAAGAACTGGATTTTTAAAGATTTCACAAAATTTGAATTTTTTATTGGATAATAATCGTGAAGGAAAATATGGAACCTTAGTTTTATAAGCTAATGAATATGTGCATAAGTACTTAAAATATGTGGGGACATACTTATACACATATTCATTAGCTACATTAATTTAAAAAAGATTAATTAAAAACTTGGTGTTTTTGTTGCCAATGAAACAACTTTTGATTGAATCAGATGGCACAGTAATAAATAAAAAATTGTATTAGAGCTGAATTTTATATCAGAAAATGTTTTGGGTAATGCAAAAAATCATTATTGACTTTTATGCAATTTAGAGCTGCTGAGAAATTGCTGACAGAAATTTTCTACACACTTAAAAATAACTGGGTTTTTAAAGATTTTACAAAATATGAAATTTATAATTGACAACAATCATAGGAGCTTTGCTGATAATGAAAACGAAATGTACTAAACTTAAAAGTTGGATTTGATATTTTGAGTTCAAATGAGTTCTTTCGACCAAACGACAGCACTGGCCCATTTTTTTCAACTTTCACCCCAGAATAGTCTGAAAGAAGATCTCCGAATAAGCTCTCATCTAATATAAATCTTTGAGCATTGTAGTAATCGTTAAAAATCCGCATTAGCCTTGATCTTGCCGGCAATGAAAGTTTTGCGAGCTCTACAACTGCATCTACAAAGAAGTTATTCGGCACATCTTTTATCCCTACTTGCAGTTCAAAAAAGTGCTTTCCTGGTGGTTCTTCAATAATTATAATATCATCAATATTGGCCCATTTTAGTGCTATTTTCAGCGATGCTGGTGTTCCTCGTAGTCTTTGAAACTTTATTCCTTCTTTTACGGCTTTCTTCTTATCTTTCACCCAGAATAAAATTTCTTCTAAACCATATTCTTCTATTAGCCACGGTAATATTTCATTTTTGAGATTAAATTTAAATCCCCTAATGCAGCTTGGGTCAACAGTTTTGTAATCGATTGCTTCCACTATAGCACGTTCTTGTTTCGTTGAATTTGGTGGTAGCAGCATCAAATTTTACCTACTAATTCGATTTTTAGATTACCAAGGGTTGAGCACTCATTTCCTCTAATAGCAATGTCTTCTTTTGGCTCTATTAGCTCTACATTACTCACTCCTTCTACAAATAGATTTGCTATAATCCAAGATTTGGTAACATTCCATCCCAGCCTTTTGCTTGCTTCAAACTTTTCGATAAATTGTTTCTTCGCTACTTCTATTATCTCTTCTGATTGTGCTGTAATCCTACTGTGAATATCTATTGCTATAATATTGCAACTTACAACTTCAATTGTATCTGTTAAAACCCTTATATCTTCCCTATTTAGCTGCTTTCTTACGATTTGAAGTAGTTCTTCTGATGGTATGCCAGTTGTGGATAAGTTTGTTGATAACACTGAAATTTGTACTTTTCCAGGTATTGGTGACTCTACTAATGCATCCTTAACACAAATATCAGATGATAAGGCATGATAACGATAATATTCTCTACTTCCTCCAGTGCTCCAGCCAACTATTTTAGCTTTAATCCTTTTTCTAAAACACTCATCATCTTCTTCGTTTTTTCTCTCTACTCCATAAAATTTAGCTAAATAATCAAGATCACTTCCTTTTGCAAACATTAGTAAATTTGCTTTTGCTGCTTCATTAATTCTCTGCCGTATTAGTAATTCCCGCCAAGCTGCAATTTCTAAAATTTTCATTGTTAGATCGCTTTCGACCAGAGCAGTAAAGTTTGCATCACAACGGATTAATTCCTCCTTCATCCGTGATAAGATTTGCTCAAAATCTAATGGCTCAATAATTTCTGGTAGTTGCATTCTTAAACAGTAATTCCACTAATATTTACAAATTCACCTTCTGGAAGATAAACCCCCTCTAAATTAAGTATTACTTTTCCTTCTTTTACCTCTGTAATTTTTACTTTTTCTACTTTAAATCTCTTTTCCCACTTTTCTAGTGCTTCTGCTACTGCTGAATAGACTTCTAAAGTAAAATCTCTATTCATTGGTTTATCAACTAATTCAAATAGTCTTGATCCATAATTTCGGCGCATTATCCTACTGCCTATAGGAGTAGTTAGTATATCAATAATTGATTGTTTAAGATGGTCTATTCCCTCCAATTCCTTTCCCGTTTTAGAATCCATTCCTCGCATATTTCCTCAGCTACAAAAAACATTTGGACTGCCACTTGTTATTTTAGAACCACAAGACACTTGATCACCAACTCTTCCAACTCCGTAACCATTTACAAACACTGTTTTTGATCCATTGGTGAGTACTCTAGCTTCTGTAAAACTATCTCCTTGGCAGCAAATAGGCTTATTATTAATAGAAACATTCATACTTCCCGTAATACAGAAATGTGGTATAGCTTCCATACAATAATCACCTATGCGTACAACTGATTTGCTCATTAGTTAAGATCGATTCGATTCCCTTTAAGTTTTATACCGTTCTTTGTCATTTCTATTTCTGATTTTCCAACTTTCAAAGTGATTTTATCTGCTACTAATATTTCCAAATTGTGGTTCTCTTTGTCGTATAATAATTTTGTTCCGTCCTTAAACTCAAAAATATCAGCATTTTCTTGGTGTTCAGATGGAAGATACTTTTGCTGATAAATTGCAGGTAATACAATCCCAAGCGATAATTCACCCAGCGGCGATAATACTACTACCTGCTCATTAACATTTGGTGGAGCCCAGTTTCTATCTTCTCCTGCTCTACTTGTTATCCACGGTAACCAGTCTGTTAAAAACTCTCCTATTTGTACTCGTGCTCTTGCATTTTCATAATCTATTTCTTTGACAAGCCCAATACGTATAATATTGGCTAATTTTCTCTGCAGTTCTGAAATAGCAAAATTACTTTCCAACATTTACGTCTCCTACATTGATGCTATGTGGTTTAATTTTACCTCCTTCCCACACTGACTGTCCCAGATGTACCTCATGAATCCATTCGATTAACCAGACGAAATATGCATCTAATTCCGGCCTAAATCCGTCACTTTCCCCTGATAAAAACTCTGCTGGAGATACATTCATTCCCCATGTGTTTTTATTTATTACTCTTGCAACCTCAGCAGCTAATGTTCTGACGACGAGAGGTGCATTTTCTATTGTACTATCAATCACAATTCGTGCCTCAAATCTAGCTCTTAATGCCAATTCCTCTGTTCCTGCATCTTTTCCTGCCTCTAAACTTGCAAGTTCCACAAACACTGCAGGCGCTACTATAGTAGTACGTACTGCTGGATAAATTTCACAAGTTTGAATCTCTGGTATTTCTGCCTTTAGCGTATCACAAATAGCTTTATGTAAATTATTCCAATTCATACTTTCGCAATATAATTTAATTCACGTTGAAGAAATTTTTCAAATATCGCCTCAACTTCATAATTAACTAATTCCTTAACTATTTTTGATGCTTCAGGCTCCAATGGTAATTTAACTTCTTGAATTGGCAATGCAGCTCTTCCTTTGCGTTTAAATATACCACGATGACCCTCTGGCATGGTTGCTATAAATGCATTATCAAACATATATTTTCCCGCTTTCGTTCCCATTTTTGTTTGTCTCATACTGCCAAGTGATGAAGCTCTTGCAGCATATAAATTTGCTTTTATTATAACTTCTAACGTGCTTGCTCTGGCTTTAATAATCCTCAGCCTTTTCCTTACTACCGTTAGTTTTATTTGCTTTTCTTCACTGATTTCTTTTGCAGCTTGTGACTTAAGCCATAATGCTGTTTTGTTCAGTGCTCTTACCGCTGCTAATCGTACTTGCTGTTCAGTCGCATTAATATCTTTAATAGTCTGATTAGTATCATTACTAATAGTGAGCATTTTAATTATCCATAATCATAGCATTTATTTCCCAAACCATACCTGAATTATCTCGAAGTGGTGGTGAGTGTATTCTGTATTTACAGCCATTGACTACAAAAACGTCTCCTATTACTGGCTGCAATACATCAAACACACTCACTTCCAAAGTCAAAGTTTTTCCAACAAAATGCCCCTCACCCACTCCATATAGTTTATCGGGCTGTCGCTTTAGTATCTGTACTGCGTATGATTTATCTTTTGACTGATAAAGTGCTTGTTGTCCCAAATACTCAAAGCAATCCATAAATAGCTTTTTTGTGTTTTTATTCATTGCTCTTTATTCTCAAGTTGGTATAATAGCTGTTGCAAGGGGTATATAAGGCAATTTATAAAAACATTTACCTCATTTTATATTGTAATTTTGACTAAGACTCCTGGACGATGGCACATAGGCAAAGGGTTAGATTGAGTATGTAGATCAGTTCCTCTATCAAATCTTCTTGGCTCTTGTTTTGCATAAAGTGGTTGCCCAAGCGTATTTACTGTTTCATTAAAGTCTGCTGGACCAAAATAAGTTGTAAATGTTCCGGCTGTCCCAATTGGAAAACAATGCCCTGTGTCTTTTTCAATAAACCTTCTTACATTACCATCCATGTCTGTTGCTTGTCCTCTATATTCTTCAAATGTAATACCACAAAATGTAAATCCTGACCTCATATCATCTCTCAGCGCTGCACCTTCTTGCCATCTTTCATATGCTTCTTTTACCTTAGCATGTGATGTTAAAGCATCAAAAAACTCAGAACTAACGAGGGCATGAATCCCTGTCATATATTCACCACTTAAGCTATCTTCAATATGGCGCAGTACTTCCATGCATTTTCTTTTTACATCTGTTGTTGTTGTTCCAAGCGCAAAATTTACTGTTTTTGGAGTAATGCCAAATTCATTGTAGAGGTTTAAGAGTTCAGAGCCATCTGCATCAAGAATAATTCCTTTTAATGCCCCCATACGCAGGTGTTCAAGTGTTATCGCATGTTTATTGCGCATTGACTGTAAATGATCAGTAACAACATCAGCAAGCGCTAAAAGTTCGTTTTCTGAACCAAAGCTACGTATTCCTTGAACTTCCTCTGGTAAAACAACATCATCGTGAGGAATATGCGGAATTGTGAAAGTTCTTACCTTTCTTTTGCCTCGTTTCCCAACAGTTGCTGGTGCTCCTGGAACTTGCGTTGGCAGTAAATTTAAGACTCCGTTTTGCTCTTCTATAGTAATGTGACGAAATCTCACTGATTTACTTGGAAATAATTTTAAACTTTCCGTACGACCAAAATTAATCGGTAGAATATTAATTGCAGCAGTTAGTGCTGTCATGTTAAATGCTGGATTTGAAAATGGATTTTGCATAATGTTAAGCTCCTTTACGAATAATAATGCCACGAGATTCTAATTGTTTTATTGCTGCAGTTTTTTGTTCTTCGGTAATATTTGCTGGCCAAACAACTGAATGATCGGCAAGTAAGGCTATACGAGTAATTATCACTGCTTTTGTGTCTGCTGCTTTTGCATCTACATTATTTGCTATCACACCAATAGCTGTTTGTGTTCCATCTGTAGCTGCTGGATTTAGAATCTTAATTAAATTATCTTTATCCAAGCCAACTACAGTACCCAAGGTAAGATTCTGACCTTTAGCGACAGTTATTTGATCACGTGAATAAAGATTCGATGCCTCATATTTTAAGAGGTCACCAAGGTTGTTTTGTTCAGTTATACATGTCATTTTTTCTCCTGGAAATTTTTATAGAAGTTTGAGTTTTTCCGCTGAATTTGTAGTTGCTATAGCCCGCGGAATAGCTTTAGCTTTGTGTGTAGTTTATGTTGGGGTTTATATATTTTGCCGTGCCTTAGCTGCTTTCATCATCAAGTCTTCCGATGAATTTTGCGGCAATGCACTGAAAATTTCAGCTTTTGTTGTTCGCTCCGCAAGTGCCTCAATTAAAATTTCTTGTGCTTGTTTGCTACTCACATTCTGCTCAATGAATTCTGCTATTTTCTCTGGCATTCGTGATAAATTACACAAACGTATTACCTCTAAAACTTCAGTACGGCAGTTGTTGTAGCCATTACGTTTAGCTTCCTCAATCAAATCATCAGTGTGTTCTTTACAGTTAAACTCGGCTGTAGTCATAGTAGTACTCCTATAATTGTTAATAAATTCAGAAAATGTTGTAATTCCATCTGCAAGACCAATCTCAATCGCCTTCTGACCAAAATAAAGTCCTGCTTCGGTATCTTTGATAGTTTTTATGGAAAGATTTCGATTGCGTGCTATGAGCTGAGAAAACATTTCATATAAACGATTCACTTCTTCCTGTAAGCTTTCTAGACTTTCAGATGTTATCGGCTCATGTGGGTTTAAATCATTTTTTCGGCTTCCAGCAAAAACCGTTGTATACTTAATGCCTTGTTTCTCATCAAATCCACTTTGGTCTATATGGCTTGCTATTACTCCTATACTTCCTACCCCTGAAGTCCTCGTAATAAATACCTTTTTAGCACTTGAAGCAATGGCATACGCGGCAGAGTAAGCATCATCATTTGCTATTGCTATTATACTTTTTCTTGATCTTGCATTGTAGATAAAATCAGAAAGGTCAAAAATACCGCTTACTTCCCCTCCTGGACTATCTATATCAAGTAAAATCGTTTCAACTTTTTCATCCATTAGAGCTTCTTCTATTTGTGTTTGGACTCTTTCATACGATGTCATACCAAGAAAATCATCAAAAGCTCCTGGGCTTTTAGTCAAAATTCCATGAATGGCTACTACTGCAATTTTCGCTACACTATGAGTTACTGCATGTTTCACATTTTTAAAGATAGGCTGTTTTCCATTATATAATGACAATAGGTCAAAGCTTTTTTGCTCTATCATCATCGGTTTATTCAACCAAGAGGTTTGTAAAATTTCCATAATATAAATTAGGTTTATTTTGTTTGTGTATTGTGGTTCCTTACATCCGAGTCAAAAGAAAGGTTGAAAAAATCAGCGCGCTTCTGATCTTCTGCTATTTCTTGATCAATTTCTTCAGCATCATAACCCATTTCTGAAACTACTTCTGACCTGCTCTTGAAGCCATTTCTTACCGCCATCTGCTGTGCTTGTTGGTCTTTTAGTGGATCTACCCAATCAAATCCTTGAGGTATCCATTTTACTTCTTTCAGCGTTTCTTTTGCCGTTGTAGGAAGCTTTCCAGATAAAGTAGCAAGTTCTATCCATCTATTCCATACAGGCCTACAAAACTGAAATACCATAATATTGTGTTGTAGCATTGCGCATCTTCTGCGAAACTCTATTAATCCGGCTCTAATTGATGAGTAGTTGACATTAGTTAAATCTCCTGTCAGCTGCTCATAAGTGATTCCCATACCAATTGCTATAGCTCTTAGCTGCTGCCTCATAAACGCTTCGTAATTTCCGCCAACGTCAGATGGTTCTGAAAATTTTATATCTTCACCTGGATCCAAGAGTTGCATAGTTCCTGGCTCGAGTCCTGATAAAGCTACACCATGCTCATTTGCTTCATTCTCTCCCATGATATTTGCTTCTGGATCAAGCCTAGTAATAAATCCAGCAAACATTGCTGCAGTCTTTTTTCGCACTAATTCTGCATCATCGTATTGATCAAGCTCATAAAGTTTCAAAAGCACATTGGAAAGCCACGGTTCTCCTCTAATTTGCCCAGGTCTTAAGGGTTTATAAATATGTAAGACATCATTTGCTGGCACTCGAACAGATTCTCCTAATGAACTTTCCCCTGGATGTTCTTTAAAAAGGTAATAAGCTTCTCTTTGACCTAGCCTATTAAATTCAATACCATTGCGAATAATATTCCCATTTGATAATGTTTGATTGCTTTTATTATCCAAATGCTCAGATTCCAATACTTGCAGTTGCAAAGGAACAGAAAATCCATCTTCTTGCTTTCGAGTACGCAGGCGAACAAAACACTCCCCTCCTTCAATCATGCTACGACATACTAAGGCTTGCAATCCGTAGAAATCACTAATATTATTGCTATCTGCCTCATCAGTCCAACGAAGCCATAGCTCTTGAACTTTTTTGCGAAACTCCGCATCTTTAGCTTTTGATTGGGGTTTTATGCCAGTTCCAACAGAGTTGCTCACTATCGTATCAATAATATTTGCAGCATATGGATTTTTTCGCACCATGTCTCGAGAACGACTGCGCAAAGTTTCAATACTATCAGAAAGTAAGCTATTAATGCTACTTCTCTCTGGTTGCCAGTAACATAATCTTCTTCCTGACCCTGCGGCATCCCATGCAGAGCTTTTAGTCTTTGGTTTATTAAATAGCTGTTTAAATGATTTTAATAACATTTTGCTTTGAGATTATTAATTATGCAACAAGCTGCTGCACAAATGCGATAATTTTTGTTTTAAGTTTGAGAAATTATAGCAGCCTGCTGTAGAATTTGGTCAACAAGATGTTGAAATTTTATACTTCTATTTATTCTGGTACACGTTTGTAAATATCTCTTCTATGTCCTATTGCCGTAATAAGCACCTTGCGTTCTAGAACTTCTATACGATAAATGACACGATAATCACCAACACGTAAACTGAAGTATCCCTTGAATTCATGAGATAATTGTTTTCCAAGTTTATCAGGGCTAACCGTAAGGCGTCCCCATATTGCTTTTTTTACTCTTCTTTCTATTGTAACTGGAAGTGTTAAAAGATCTCTTTCAGCAACACCATCTAAAAAATCAATTTGATAAAGTTTTATCTCCATTTGATGTTTTCATATTTAATCCTTTTTGCACCTGGAACATCACGTTTAAGAGAGAGCTCAGCTAATGCTATTTCCCCCTCATCCATTTCATCATCATCTTCAGATAGTTTACTTACCTCAATCTCTTCTTCTACTAAATCCTTTACAACTTCTTCGATAGTTCTATTTTGAATTTTCGCCATGTCTGTAAGATACTGGGCAAATTCACCCTCGAAACTTACATTAACACTAAGTCTTTCCTGACCTTGAACCATACTATTCACCATAAAGTATCAACCTTAAACTATAACATTTTTACACAATTTTGTCAATCCCTTTATTCGTTGAAAAGACTATCTTCCTTTTAGGCTTCACACCAGCAACCTTAAGCTCAGCTTTGATTCGTTGCCTTAAATTCAATAGGTCATTTATCTGAACCTCTGCATACCGCACTACATGATCACCATAGCCAATAGAAACAACCCGTTCACCACGCTGCAATTTCTTTATTGCTTTTTCAACTTGTAATAAATATTCTTCCGTGTACATTTTATTTCTCGTGTAACCATTTGCTCTTTCTTATTTTTTCTGACTTCTTTTTACTTTCAGCTTTTTCACCTGCTAAACTATTCCAATTAGCTTCTTGCCACCTATCAATACCAAGGGCAATAGATGCAGCTCTTGCATAAATTCTACAATCAAGTGCCTCATTACGATCTCTTATTTTCTGCCACTCTTGCTTCGTATATCCTTTTACTACTTTGGTAATGAGTTGCTCTGCTGTGAGCTGTTTAAAATATTCAGGTGAGTACTCTGGGAAATGGCAATATCCAGCCTCCTCATTTTGCGAAATATTAAGCAATTGAAACAACTCTGACTTTAATATTGATACTCCAACAGGCCAGAGTTTCATTCCTCTGCGTAGTTTTTTCCCGCTAACTGTTATATCAACTCTACTTGGGCTATTGAGCGGAACAAGGGCTTTATTTATACCCTTAACTGCCATAACTCTGCCAGAGCCTTGATGGCTTCTCACCCAATTATATACTTCTTGAGTTGCATACCCTGCATCAACTGCCATCATACTGATTGTGTATTCTACTCCATGTGGCCCAAGAAAGTGATGATTCAATAACTCTGATAATTTATTCCAAACAACTTTGGCCCCAGGATCTCCTTCAAATACCTGATAATCAATTGACCAGCTCTTTCGACCTTTTCCCCAAGCTACAACTTCTACTTCTAATCTATCTTTTTGTACATCAACTCCAGCAGTGAGAACTACTTCTCCTTCTGGTATTGTACCAATAGTGTAAGATTCTCTACGCTCAAAAAGGTGTTTCCAGTCTGGCACTTCTCCTCTATCAACCCAAGTTTCTCCCAGCACTGTATTTATCCAGACTTTTAGTAATTGTTCGTTATCTTTACTATGCAAAAATTCCGCTACTGCTTGACTCCAGCTATACCATCCAACTGGACTGTAAAGACTTGAAATATGAAACCCTGCTGTCTTTCCATCTTTTGTTGAATCAGTAGCTCTCCACTCTCCCTTTGCAAGCATATCTATTTTTTGATGGTTTTCTATTTTGCCTTTGCATTCTATACAAACATAATGTGCTGTTTTTGGATCATTGTTTTCCCACTTTATTTGTGGCCATTTTAATACTTGATAATAATTGCACTGTGGACAAGGAACAAAGAAATAACGTTTATCAGAACTTTCAAATTCTTTTTCTATTCTGCTGATGCCATGGACAGTTGGTGTTGAAACCAAAAATATCTTGCGACGCGTAAAAGTATTAGTTCGGGCTATGCTGAGGAGTACTGGATCACCTTCTCCACTTGAATCCCCAGGATAGGCATCAATCTCATCAAGAAAGAGATATTTTACCGGCATAGAACGAAGGCCTACACTGCTATTTGCGCCAGTTATTACTACAATCCCACCTGGAAATTCCTTGCTTTGTACAGTATTACCTGAATCTCTTGACCTTGGATCTTTTACTTTATCTTTTAAACATGGTGTATTTTCAATTAAAGGCGCAAATCTTCCTTTGGACCAACGTTTTCCCATTTCAACAGTCGGCTGAACAACTAGCATAGGACCTGGAGTTTGATCAATAATATAGCCAATCCAATTATTCCCAGCTTCTGTGCCACCAATTTGTGCACCTTTCATAAATATCACTTTTTCAACTGGGGAAGATGGCGAAAGTGAATCCATTACTTCTTTAAGATAAGGAGTTCGCTCAGTTCTCCATTTACCAGGTTCTGATGACGCAGTTTGTGAAAGCACTCGATATTCATCTGACCACTCTGAAACTTTGAGTAGTGGATCTGGCTTTAATCCTGCATAAAAGGCTGTGGCATAAATCATTTTCTACCTCTGCTTTCTGCAAGTTCCTCTAATTCATCTATTTCTAATTCACCCATCCCTCTTGCCTGCAATTCTTGAGTTTCAATGTCACTTGAAATAGTGCTTGCACTTTCGCTTGTTTTCTCACTTTCTAGCTCAATGGACATTTTTCTTTGAAATTTCTCTTCTATATATCCTCCAACCAGTCCACTCGTTACTATTGCTACTGTAAGCGCAACTATTCCTACTACTACTGCAAATCCTATATTGGGGTACACTACTACAAACGCTACTGCGCACACGGTAACAAAAACATATATAGCGCTTTCGCATGTTCTTATTCTATTGTCTGCTATTCTTCTCTCTTCCAAATATTTATTACTTAATACATGGAATGTTGGAAAGTTATCCTGTTTTCCAAATAAAACTATATCCTTTTTCTTGCTTAATAACTTAATTAGTTTTATATCATTCATTATTATTGCGTACTGAAAAACATCCGTAGCATCCGCCCCTTCCTTCAGTAGCAATTTTACTGCATTGGTATGACCATTCTTTGCGGCAAGATATATTGCTGATTCTCCACTTTCATTTAACGCATCTATTTCAACCCCTTCATCTAAAATACTATCTATAAGTTCTGCATATCCTTTCCTGGCAGCTAAATGAAGTAAACTTTCTTTTTCTTTTCCATATTTATTACTTGCTAGAACCTTTGCTATATCTAATCTATTTGCTTCTTTTGCATAACAAAATGGTGTTTTGCCGTCCTCATCTTTAATCAGTGGATCTATATCTTCTCTGGTTAGCAGAATCTCTATGGTTTTTAATCTATCTGCATAATGTAGCGGAGTTTTATTTTCATAGTCTTGTAAATTGATTTCAGAATTTGATGCATTAATTAAACACTTTACTATAGAAAGGCATAAATTCCTCTCATCGTAATTACTGCTACTTACTGCAACATGTACAGGGGATAATTTCATTGAACCTTTGCCGCTACCAACTGTATTGCTACTTGCTCCAAGGTCCAGTAATAATTTTACTGCCTCAAGCCTCTTGTTATTTACTGCATAATGAATTGGAGCATGGTTTCGGCTATCCAGAATATCTTTATTTGCATTTCCTTGCTTTACTAAGACTTCTATAACTTTTTCATGTCCCATTCCAGCGGCAAGATGTAGTGGAGTATGCAGAAGAGCGTTTTGTACATTGGCATCAACACCCATATTTATCAAAAACCTTACTGCATCTATTTCATCCATTACTGCTGCTAAATGAAGCAAACTATCTTGCTCTGACCCATATTTATTATTAATTAGAGCTTTCAATACCTCCTTCTTTACAACATTTCTTGCGTAATCCAGCGAGGTTTTACCTTCGTTATCTTCAATTAGTGGATTTATGTTTTTCTTGGTAAGCAGCAGTTCCACTAAGCTCAGTTCATCCAGTTCAATAGCACAGTGTAATGGAGTCTTTCCACCTATTCCTTGAGCATTAATGTCAACTTCAGATTGGTTTATTAAACATTTGATTATTTCTAAGTATATCAGTTTATGTTTGATGTACTCAGATGAGATTGATGTACCCATGTTTTTTTCCTGCTCTTTACGTTTCATATGAATGCGCTTTTTCTTCATAGACTTATGTATTTGGGTGAAACTCTTTGGATAAGCTTTCCAGCGCTGTTTTGATCTCTTTTGTAAGTAGCTCATGAATCTTTTTAGCATCAGTTATAGGTCCAAGAAGTTCTGATACTCTATCTGGAATGTTAAGTAGATTATTTCGAACAACTCTTGCGGTATTAAAAGCCTCACGTTTTACTTCTTCTATGGAAACTAATTCACCAATTTCAGCTTTAGCCTTAGCTTCCAGTAACCTACCACGCTCCATTTCATTTTTAATTCTGGTTTTAAGGAGCATGGTTGAAAGCTCGCTAGTATTTTGTCTACCATCACCGTCTTCACCGTTTTTTCTTCTCAGTGGCTGGCTTGGATCACGAATTGTTTCAAGTGCTTCATTTGCTTGTTCTCTATTCACCATACCACCTTCAAGTTCTACAATTCCTTGTTTCACTAAATAAGAGACGTATTGCTTAGAAAACCCTTGTTCTCTTGCCCATTCTGTTTGTGTTATTTTTTCTCCTTTCATTTTTTCTTTTTCCCCTTACTTTTTATTCTTGCATTGTCTCTTGTTGAATTTGTGCGAAAGTCTTGCCAGAGCTGGAAAGAATAGGATCTCTACCCGTGTATACTTGCCAACGTTTTATAGTCACATCAACATATGCAGGATCAAGTTCAATTGTTCTACATATTCTGCCTGTGCGCTCACATGCAATCAAAGTACTGCCAGAACCGCTAAATGGATCAAGTACTATATCCCCTGGTCTACTGCTATTTATTATTGCTCTTTCCATTAACTCAACTGGCTTCATGGTTGGATGTAATGAGTTATAAGTAGGTTTGTCATAAAACCATAGATCACTTTGATTTCTTCCTCCATACCACTGACGTTTACTTCCATCTTTCCAACCATAAAGTATTGGTTCATACTGTCTTTGATAATCAGATCTCCCAATAGTAAAATGATTCTTTGCCCAAATGATAAATGTTGACCAACGTCCTCCTGCTTCTTCAAATACCTTCTGCAACGTGGCAAGCTCAGATGATGATGAACAAATGTAAATTGCTCCTTTGGTATACGCTAAAATGTGAGAGCAAATGTTATAGAGGAACAATTCGTATTTTTCACCTTGATCATCATTAAGCATTTTTCGATCATCTCTTTCCTGGCTAGCACCATAATCAACGTTATAAGGAGGGTCACAAACGGTAATGTCAGCCATTTTGTCATCTAAAATCGCTTTAAATGAATCAACTACTTGACTATCACCACAGTAAATTTTATGATCACCTAAAATCCATAAATCTCCTGGTTTTGTGACTACTGACTTGCTTTTACAACTGTGTTCATTTAAATCAGCAAGATCTTTTTCTTCCTCTTTGTATTCATCATCAAGAAAACGTTGGATTTTTTCCAGTTCAAACCCAGTGAGCTTTAGATCAAAATTTAAATCTTCAAGATCCTGGAGTTCAAGTTTTAACAGATCATCATCCCACTTCGCCCAGTTAGCTGATTCATTTGCTAACAATCTAAATGCTTTGATTTGTACATCACTCAAATTATCACTGAGGACCACAGGGACACTCTCCATGCCAAGCTTTCTTGCTGCTTTAAGGCGTAAATGGCCATCAACCACTGTACCATCACTTTTTGCAACTATTGGAATGCGAAAGCCAAACTCACGAATAGACGCACACATTCTGTTCACCACAACGTCATTTTTTCTGGGGTTACGGTCGTATTCGATTAGGTTCCCAATTGGATAATACTGAAGTTCTAAATTCACGATCCTAAGAAATTAATAAAATAAAAAATTAGTAAAGTAGTTAACATTCAAAATAGTTCTAACGCTAGGAAATGCCCGGACCCTTCGCCACCCACGCGAGTTTTATTATGGAAAGGACCCGTAAAATCGGTTAATATACAAAGGTTTTTTCATTATTATAATTAATTTATTCATTTATATTACTTCCTATTTAAAGTTATTACTTAATAATCCAAGATATTATTTCTAGTGTGGGTATATATGATTATGTTTCAATATTTAAGGATATTTATTTATATCTTCATGATTAGAATTGGAACTGAAATTCCTCTGTGCAAAAAACATAATAGCCAGAGCATCTGCCTCGTTATCATCTTGAGGTACAAATCCTTTGTTTTTCACAGCTTCAATTACTTCTGCCTTACTTGCATTGCCCTTACCGGTGATAAAGCGTTTAATAGTCTTGACAGGTACACCTTCATATGGAATACTATTTTCCTCACACCAAGCTGTTAAATGTGCTAGAAATCCTCCATAGCAATGGGCAGCATCAGTACCAAGATGTCTTCTTACCTCTTCAAAATACACTGCAGAAATATTTCCAAGCTTTTGTTTCAAAGAATTAAGCCAACTACGAAAGTTTAAAAAGTGCATGCCACCACCGCTAAAACGATTACCATGAAAGCTTTCACTGCCACTATGAATTATTCCATCATGCAAAATAGCCCAACCAGTTTGTTTACCTAAATCAAGTGCTAAAATTGACATTCTATATTACAAAAACATTATCCTGATAACGCAGTAGGTGACTTGATTTTCCACAATACAGCATGCGTTCATCTTTGATCTCTTCTGATCTAGATAAAAAGCATACTCTATCGTTACATATTGCCATGCCTGAATCGTGCTCACATATTAAAACAGCACAATTTAATGTTCTTGCTAAATAAGCGCAGCAACCCTCCACAAACTGAAGGTGATAGGGATTCTTCTTATCTCCACCAAATAAATCTGAAGCTGTATCTAACACTAGAAGTTTTGGTTAAAATAGTTTAATATCTTCGAATAATTCATGAAAAAAAGGAGTAAGCTCTCCTACACCATTATTGCTAAAAGTCATCAACACATTGTCTTCTCCTGCTCGTGCTAGCATCTGTATTTGACTCTCAACCAAAGGCTCATCAAGCTGAAAAAGACGATTGATTGCACGTTGCTTACGTATCAGGTCTTCTCTCTCATCTTCACAAAATACTCCATATGCCTTCACTCGCTTAACATCCATATTGAGCCATGGTTTGCCGATAATAACAGCCGTCATTAATTGCTGAGCTAGGAGGGATTTGCCAACTTCACACTCGCCTTTGAGAAATGATACTTCTCCTACAGCAAGCCAATCTTGTACTATAAATTCTTTTTCAGTAGGTAGATTATCCCATTTTAAAATGTCTATCGCATTTATCATAAAATTATTTAAATGTTAAAAAATCAAACTGGTAGTCTGTCTAGTATTTTAAAAATATAAAACACTCCATAATGGAAAATAACCCAGCCAGAAAATTAATTAATTGTCACTTTTGTTTGGAATCACGAGAGATGTAATTTACTAAATAGCTGCTACCTTCTTCATCCGGATAAGCATACATGTGAAACTTCATCGTATCGCGCCACACTCCTGTTTCTATTAACCCATGTTTACATAATAAAACAGCGCAATTAACTTTTCTTGCTATGTGAGCGCAGCACTTTTGAACAAATTGTTTAACATGAGAACTATTATTTTCATCTCCTCCAAAAAAGTCTGAGACTTCATCTAATACCACAAGTTTTGGCTGGAATAATCGAATATCTTTAAGCAGCTCTTCAAAGTAAGGAGTTAAATGGCCTACATTTTTGTCGTCGAAAACCATTAGCAAGTTATCTTTTCCTACTCGAGATAATAAACGAACGTTGTTAACCAGGCTAGCAAACTTCATATTCAAACAGTAATACCTATTTATAGCACACTGCCTAGTCCAAAGCTTTTCCTCACTATCTTCGCAAAACACTCCATAGGTTTTTATTCTTTTGATACGCTCCCCCAACCAAGGTTTACCAGTAGCAACTGCTGTGATCAATTGTTGAGCAAAGAGAGATTTACCGGCTTCAGGCTTACCCTTGAGAAATGAAACATTCCCTGTGTAAAGCCATTTATCTCGTAATACAAACTCTTTTTTTGGAGATAAATTCTTCCATTTTGAAAAGTCTACTGCATTTAACATAATACCATCTCAGAAATTTTAAACCTGCAATCCAAAGCAAGATATATATACCCGGCAAATCCAAAAATCGTCCAAAATTTTTTCAAGTTATCCATACCCATATCACAAACCTGCATGTATATATACCCGGTCTCTCGCAAAATCGTCCAAAATTTTTTCAGGTTACCCATACATATGTCACAAATGTGCATCCCGGTCTCTCACAAAATCGTCCAAAAAATTTTATAATCAAGGATAGATACACAACTTTTTTGTCCCCTCCATTTTTCCATAAGTTGAACAAGCTAGGTTCTAAGTCTCACTATAGAAGTTGATACAGCTGTCATGATGCCATTTACTGGGGTTTTAAGTGGTGCTACATACGTTTCTTGGGTGTAAGTGAATTATTTCTCTAAAAACAGATGAACTGCTTTAAAAACGCATTTACAGGCAATTTTGTTTCTTTACCTTTTCTTTCACCACTTAGTCTTCGCTTTTTGCATTCACCATTCACCTCTTACCCTTTAACACTCATAAATTACATTAGCATTACATATTGGTTATTATATCCCCGTTACCTTATTTTATTATTATTAATATTATATCGTATATATAATATTTACATATATTATATAATATATATAGATTTTAGGAAAGTGGGAAACAGGCTACTGTAGCGGGGTTTTATTGATTCCATACTAGCTGGATTTTTTGAGAATGGAAAGATAACATTTGTGTGTATTAAGTGACAAAAATAACAGAATTTCAATATCTTAGGTGTGCTATATCTTTATTCCCAAATGTCTACAATTTTTCTGGAAAGCGTGGAATTTGTAAAATATGGAAACCATTTTTGATCACAGGAAGGGGCTTTGAATTAGTAAAAATATTAAGCTCACTATATAATTTTCACAATAACGATAAACATAGAAAAACAAGAACTTTTACCTCTTTCCACCTGAGTTTTTAGGCAATTTTTATACGTGATGAAAAAACTAGCTTTTTATTTGCCATAATATCCAGAATAACAAGTGCTGAATTAGCTCTCTATTCATATCTAATCATATATAAATTTAGGTAAAGAGTTAAAGTTATAAGTGAAATTTTCTAGCCATGAAAGCTTCTCTTTTATCTTCTCTCTTGTGTCCTTTAGTTTCTTTTCAACCTCCTCCATTTCTTTTCTACATTCTGTAGTACTGACTTTACCTTCTTCCTCTAGCATTTCTATCTTATTCTCTAGGCATTCCAATTTGTCTACATCTTTTGCTAGCAGGTTAACTAAGTTACTTAGCTCTGGTTCTATTTCTATTTCCCCCAAAAAACCTTTGATATTCTTTAAAATAAGGAACAATATAAAAACATCTGCTTTATAATTTAACTCTGGTTGAGACATAAACACCACAACTAGCTTATTCATTGCCCTTTTTTTCTCTTCCTCAGAGCCGAGTTCTGCTCTCTTTAGTAGCACAAAGGTACTAATATTATGACGTAAAAAGTTGTTAGATTGTAGTTCTTTTTCCACATAATTTTTCATATGATTTGTTAACCTTAACTTTAGTTTTTCACACATATCAGGCAACAATTCATCTAGCTCTTCTAACTCTCTTAAATCTTTATCATTGAAAGGATGCGTAATTAAAGTAAGACGTCTGCACAATTTTCCAATGAATTCTAGTACCGCTGTTTTGTTAAAAGGATTATCACTATTGTAGAAGGGTTCCAATAATTTATCATCCATTGTTTTTTCTATTGCAGTAGCTAATTTGCTTAGTCGCCTAAGTTCTTCTAGAGTCTTTCCCTTAGCTTCATCTATAGCCCGTTTATAGAGATCTTGTTTATCCTTATCACCAAGAGATTCACAGTATGTCTTAATTGCTCAGGAGTTTTAGATAAAAGTTGCTGTATCTTCATGACGATCTCACCTTATGCTTCTTATGAAAGCAATTTCATGTCTCTTCGTCAAGCAAAATGTGAGAACTTCTCGGATACTTGGAGAACTAAAAGCAATCTGTCTGTAGATAGTTGTAAACTAAATCTAATTGTTAATAATAAGACCTTACTCAACTTGTCTTGGTTCTTGCCAAGGTCGACCATTCTTGAATAAAGCGTCTTGGTTCAACCTCAAGTATATCATTAATCAACAGTTTCCAACGATTTGCACGCTGACAATTATTACTACAACAGTCAGGACGCAAACAAATAAATTGTATTTTTCGTTTCTTTAGTTGCTGCTCAATAACTGATGCCATATTATGGTAACCTGTAAATTCAAGAATATATCCTAGTCTTTGTAGCACTGAGTCTGTCTTTTCATTTTTCACTACTCTAGCTAAAAGCTGTGGTTTACATTCTTTAGATAGGTCTTTTACAACTGTTGCAACGTTACTCAAGTAGCCACATGATGTATAAAAACGTACAAGATCCAGTAAAGTTTGCTCTCTAGTAGAAATCTTCACATACCCTGTTGGTAAAGTAATTTGTTCTTTTGCTGCGGAGGAACAATTCTTATAACAGTGAAATTCTATCATACCTCTCTCAAGTTTAATATTCCTTCTTGCCTTATTGGTAATTACTTGAAAAGACATAGGTTGTTGATGAGTAGCACCATACAAAGAAGCTGCACTTAAATGGCCTATGTAATAATCTTCTCCTAGATGTTGCATCAGAGAATCAATAATCCAATGGGGTGGCAATGATCCTAGATGCTGATATTCTGCAGGTACAATCATGAAAAAGTCCCCTATTAAACTCTTTACAACTCTTTTTTTAGCAAGTCTATAAGCTTGAAATCTAAATTGAGAAGGTGTTATCTTTAACTCTGATACAACCTCTTCTTTAGTAAAAAAGTACTTACCATTAGCTAAAGAAGATTGTATATAGTTACGCAAGTATTTCATAATCAAATTATTGCATATTCTGCAACATTTTGCAAGTAAAATATACAGCAAACTTAAAATTTTCGTTCAGTCTTATTTAAATTTAGAAAAGTCTTATATTATTTATTAATAAAACTGAAAAAATCTTATTTAATTTTTCATAATAGACAGAAATATCTTATTTAAATTCTGCGGAGTCTTGGAAAAATCATTATTCATATGCTTTTAATTATCGGAGGTTTGTATGAAATCAAAGAATTCTTATTCAGGTATTGATCCTATCATTGTTAAATACGTGAGATACCATGCTTATTATCTTAAATATATTAACTATTTTGCCCATGAGAGTCTTGAAGATATAGAGCAGGAACTTTTTTGTGAAGTTTTGCCTTTTCTTGATCAGTATGATGAAAAAAGAAGCAGTTATAATACTTTTATTGCCAAGGTCACTCAATGCCGTGCTCGCAATCTATTACGTAGTCAATCATCTGCAAAACATCAAATCACTTTTGGTGTAGATGATAGTCTACCAGACTGTAAACACCTTGAAAGTGGCATGATAGCACGTATTGATGTAAGTGAAATGATGTCTAGATTGCCAAAATCCTACAGGAACATATGCGAGTTACTTAAGATCTTCAACATCAGTGAAATTTCTAAAATGACTGGAATACCAAAAACGACTATTTATAACGTCATTAGGCAGATACGCAGCAGATTTTCGTCTTGTAAGTAAAAATATTTTGGACGATTTGTATGGGTCACCGGGTATATATATACGCACAATTAAATTGGTAAAAAAATGGAACTAATAAGTAGAACTGAAAGACTAAAAATGCAAACAGGTACTAAAATTGTAGTATTTGGTTCCTATGGCATCGGTAAAACAAGTCTTCTAAAGACCATAGATGAGCCAACCCTTTGTCTTGATTTTGAAGCTGGGCTTCTTGCTGTTCAGGATTGGGAAGGTGATTCTATCAGTATCCGTACTTGGAATGAGGCACGTGATATCGCTTGCCTTATAGGTGGCCCAAATCCTGCTTTAAAGGCTGATCAAGCATATAGTCAAAGACACTATGAGCATGTATCTAGTAAGTATAAAGAGCTTTCTTCGAAACTGTCTAAATATCGATGTATTTTTATTGACAGTATTACAATAGCTTCAAAATTATGTTTAACTTGGGCAAAATCACAACCTGAGGCTTTTTCTGATAAAACTGGTAGACCAGATAACAGAGCTGCTTTTGGTTCTCTTGCTAGTGAGATGATGAATTGGCTTTATCAGTTTCAGCATATTCCAGATAAAGATATTATTATAGTTGGAACACTCGGTCAGTACCTAGATGATTTCAATCGTCCAACTTGGCTACCCCAATGTGAAGGGGCTAAAACTGCTAGTGAAATCCCTGGTATTGTTGATGAAGTTATCAGCATGGTTGGTATCAAAAAAGATGATGGTACTGAGAAGCGCTCATTTGTTTGTCATACTCTTAATTCTTGGGGATACCCTGCTAAAGATCGTAGTGGCTGCCTTGATATGGTTGAAGAGCCACATCTTGGTAAGCTGCTTACGAAAATTAAAACCAAGTTTTCTACCGCCACTCAATTTGCTGCACACAACTAACTTTTGGAGGATAACTTATGACACAAAGCTTTTTAAACATCGATTTAAATATCGGTCAAAAAATTCCTTTTTTCAGTGTGAAAGAGTATTTGAATGATCAATCACCTATACCAGAAGACATCGTTCACCCTAGAATTTTAACCCAAAGAGGCTTATTAGTGCTAGGTGGACCACCTAAAATCGGCAAAAGTGATTTTCTCATTTCCTGGTTAACTTATATGGCAGCTGGTATTTCTTTTCTTGGCATGACTCCAAGTAGACCTTTAAAGATTCTTTATCTTCAAACTGAGATTGAATACCATTACATGAAAGAGCGCCTGCAGCAACTTCAACTTGACAAAGAACTTTTGGATATAGCTGCTGGTAACTTAATTATTACACCAAAAGTACAGCTGTCATTTAATCATGAAGAAATAAATGAAATAAAAGATGCTGTAGATAAGAAATCCTTCAGGCTTGACGTTATTGCCATAGATCCTCTACGGAACATCTTTAGCGGTGAATACGGTAATGAAAACGATAATAGTGCTATGTTACTCTTTCTACAAAAAACACTTGAAAAACTACGTAATGCTATTAATCCAGATGCTGGCATAATCATCACTCACCACACTAAAAAATTATCCAAGAAAATGTTAGAAGAAGATCCATTTCAATCTTTAAGCGGTGCTGGGTCTTTACGAGGGTTCTACAGTACTGGAATGGTTATGTTTGCACAAGATGAAGAAGGTGCTGCACGTCAAATAGTGTTTGAACTACGCAATGGTGAACGTGTGCCAAGTAAGACTGTCGATAAGTTAAATGGTCATTGGCGGCTTGTGGATCAATGGAATAGATAAATAAGGATTTTCAATCAACTTAAAAATGGAGAGTTATATGTTACAAGATCTTTTAACTGATTTTAATAATGTGAAATCGTACAGTAATTTAATACCGAAAGGCACAATAGTAAAAGTAAAAATGGCAATTAAGCCTGGAGGTTATGAATGTTGGCTCACTAAAAGTCTTACCACTGGCAGTATTTATTTAAATGCAGAATTTACCGTTATTGAAGGTCCATATGCAAAACATAGGATTTATCAAATGATTGGTATCAAAAGTGGCAAAGCAGAAGGCACAGAAGATATTTGGGGAGAATCTGGTCGTTCTATGATTAGAAGTATTTTAGAATCAGCCCGCAATATTCATCCACATGATACTTCAGAAAAAGCAATACTTAGCCGTAAACTTAACTCTATTGCAGATTTAAATGGGTTAGAATTTACAGTGAAGGTGGGTATTACAGCTGACGGATATGGAGAAAAGAACAAAATTGCTTCAGTCATTGCTCCAGAATATCACAAGGGTCCTGAAGCTGATTGGGCGCCATTTTGAAGTACGATGAAGGGAAGCTGTGGAATGCTGTTGTAACTAGAGCTATTAAGGATGCAACAGGAAAAAATCATACACTTAGAGAAGAAGCTCTTAAGTGGATTCACAGCTCAGAATCTTTTGAAACTGTTTGTGAGCTTGCTAATCTTGATCTCATACGTCTCACAAACATGTTGAATAAAATTGGAATAACAAATATGGGGGATTTTATGTCTAAAATAAAAGCGTTATTAATTGATAATATTAAGGAATGTGTATCTTACTTGATTCCTGATAGTAAATTTTGTCAAGAAAGAACTTATCTAGGTAGCTTAAATGAAGACACCATTATGGTTAAGATAGTAGGTAAAAAAGCTGGAAATTGGCGTAATTTTACTAAAGGAACTAGTGGTGATATTATTGATCTTTGGACATTAGTTAAAGGTAATATAGATTCTGCTAAGAAGTGGTTAAATGCTAAAGAACCACAACAAAACACAAACGAGCATAAAATTACATCGTTTTCAGTGAGACATTACTTAAATGATAAATCACCAATGCCACAAGATATAATAGGCCCAAGAATTTTAACACCAGGTGGTCTTTTGGTCATAGGTGGTACTCCAAAGATCGGTAAGAGTAATTTTTTACTTTCTTTGTTAGTGCATATGGCTGCTGGAGTATCATTTCTTGGTATGAAACCTGCAAAACCACTAAAAATACTCTACTTACAGAATGAAATGGAATACGATTACATCAGAGAACGCTTGCAACAGTTGAAAGTTAACAAAAAGGTTCTTGATATAGCAACAGAAAACTTAACTATTACTCCAAAAACAAAATTAACTTTGAATCTTGAAGGTATAGAAAGAATAAAAAGCATTATAGCAGAAAAGTTTGACTCAAGAACAGTTGATCTCATCGTCATAGATTCTCTCTATAACATACGTGATTATGGAAGCAGCAGAGCTATGCTTTCCTTTTTACAGGATGGAATTGAAAAATTACGTTCTATCACTAATAGTGCGGCAGGAATAATCCTTACGCATCATACTAAAAAAGTGTCTACGACCATGTTGGAAAAGAATCCATTTCAATCTTTAAGTGGTGCAGGAGTTTTAAGAAATTTCTATACATCTGGCATAGTCATGTTTAGGCCTAATAAACATAGAAATATCTTGCAAGTGATGTACGAGCTTAGAAACGGAAAACCTATACCAACGAAATTCATTAAGAATATTAATGGATGTTGGAAAACTTCTAAGGTTATAGCTACCGCTTAGCTGAATTTTAAATTAGTTAAATTTATTAGGAGATTTTATGGGTATCTATTGTGATTTTAATACTGCAGCTCCACAAAAAAATGGACACTTTCCGTCATTATTAGAGAAAGAACAGTTAAAAGCTCAGCTTCTGCTGAACATTAGATCTTGTCTTTCTTACTTACTCCCAAGAGGAGTTTTTCGTGGTGATAAGTTTTACGTAGGTGATGTGCAAGGCAATAAAGGAAAAAGTATGGTAGTGGAACTAACAGGCAGTAAAGTAGGACTATGGCACGATTTTTCTAGCGGAGAAGGAGGAGATATTATCGATCTTTGGGCTGCTGTTACTGGAAAAAATCAATTCACTGAAACTATAGAGGATATTGCTAAGTGGATTGGTTATTCAAGAGAGCATAAAACTAATGAAATGCTAGGGCAGCCAACTTCATCATGGAATTACTATGATGAAAATGATCAAATTATTGCTACAGTTTATCGTTATGACACTGGCAAAGGTAAACGATATCTTCCGTTTGATGCTAAAAAATCTAGCTTTACTGCACCAGAGATAAGGCCTTTATACAATATTCCTGGTATATTAAAGTCAGATAGAGTTGTTCTAGTTGAAGGTGAAAAATGTGCAGAAACTCTTATAGAGCAAGGTATTACCGCAACAACAGCAATGTCAGGAGCAAATGCACCAATAGAGAAAACAGACTGGTCACCACTGAAAGGTAAACATATTATTATTTGGCCTGATAATGATGAGCCAGGAAAACAATACTCTGAAAAAGTTGTAAAAAAGTTTTCCTCACTTGGTGTTTCCTCATTAGCTATACTTAATATACCGTGTGATAAACCTCAGGGTTGGGATGCTGCTGATTGTGTAGAAGATATTACTAACTTCATTGAAAATAATTCCAAAAAAATAATCATTAAACCACAACTTAATATCCTAGATTGGAGAGCAGACCGTTATATAGGTTCTGTACCAGAGCAAAAGTTTCTTGTTGAAGGGTTATTTCCCTTGGGCGTTACTTCAATAGTAGCTGCAATGGGAGATACCGGCAAAGGTATGCTTCTTCTTGATTTAGCACTTAAGGTTGCTGATAATATAGATCAAGCGTGTGGTTTTGGTCCTCTTGTTACTGAGCATGGAGCAGCGGTAATTTTTTCAGCAGAAGATGATGTAGGTGAAATACATCGCCGTCTTGATCGCCTTGATCCTGAGTGTAAGAGAGCAGAATACCACAATCGATTGTTTATTGTACCTATGCCAAACACTGGAGGACCTTTTTCTATCATAAATACTAATATGCGTGGTAAATGTCCTGAAACTTCAGAAAAATTTGAAGATATTAGTAGGCAGCTAAATGCAATTAAAAATTTAAAACTTATTGTTTTTGATCCACTAGTATCATTCGTTCATGCTGATATAAATTCAGACCCAGAAATGGGGTGGTATTCAATAGGATTACTTGCAAATTTGGCAACTGAAACAGGTGCATCTGTAATTGCAGCACACCATATGAGAAAGCCTAAATGTGGGTCGATTACAACTGTAGAACAAGCAAGAGATGCAATTAGGGGCACAACAGCACTTGTTGATGGTGTTAGATGTTCTTTTGCATTATGGCCTGCATCTATTGAGCAGCAGAATGAGGTATTTAATAAGCTGAGGATTACAAAAGTTAATAATGCAGTTTATCAGGGAGCCATTGTAAAATCTAATGGATTAACAGATAGGAATATAAGGACTTATTTACGTTCATCTATTGGATTGCTTGAGGATGTATCTGAGCAGCTTAATCTTAATACGTTATCTGATGGGTACTTAAAAAAGGTGCTTATGCAAGCTATTGAAATCTCATCACAAAAAGGTCATCCATTTACACATACTGGTGGGCCAGGGGTATTTAAACAACGGCACAGATTACCAACCGCATTTCATGATATTAGCAAGCACAGACTGGAACGTTTAGTACAGAGTTTACTAAATGAAGGTAAGATAGTAAAAGGTATGGCTTCAGATTCAAAAGAAGATAAGTGGCTAGATGTTTTAAATGGACCATTTGCAAGAGGTGAAGGTAATTTTAGTATGGGAGCTGGAAATTTTAAGATAGCTGATTTCTAAATACTAAGGCACGGGGTACACTCAGGTTTTGCAACACTCAAAGAAAGTATAAAAGGATTAAGACGGTAACCATAATCTCTACCAGTGTACCCTGGCCAGCCAATACTTTCTATAACATCATTACATTCAATTCCTAACTCATTTGACAAACTTTCCCGTATTGTTTGCTGCATTTTATTTAATGGCCTTCTAACCTTTTGTTCTAAATTCTGAGTTGTTGAATCAATGCCAAGAAGTTCTGCTAGTTGATTTATGTCAAAGAACTTGTATTTTTCTGGAGGCAAACCATTTTTAAAATCTTGCAGAAACTGATCCAGTAGAATGTGGAAGATCTTAAGGCGCATTCTTGAGTGCTCACTGACAACTTTTACGTTATTAATATAAACTGCGTTATTTATAATATGTAATTGTAATATTTTTGGTTGATATAATTTGCTTGATGGACTCTGTAACATTCATGCTAGTCATAGTATATTTATTGTTAGCAAAAAGAGGATAAAAAGGAAAGTGAAAATTTTTTGGACGATTTTGAAAGTTACCGGGTATATATAGTATAGGAGTAAAACTTTCAAAGATGTCAATTCTCACACAGTCAGGTCGAGCAGCAATTGCAGCAAGCATAAAAGAGCAACCAATACATCTTGCTTGGGGAAGTGGTGATTCTAGCTGGGAAAGTAGCCATAAAATTGAAAAAACTTTTATAAATGGTGAAGTAAAACTTGATCACTATCCAGTTAAAGATGTAAAAGTTTTTCAAGGGCAAACAACTTATCAGTCAAGCGTAGATTATATAGTTGATAGCAGTACTGGTATTGTCAAATATGTGGAAAATAGCGCTATTCCAGCTAATGGTGCAGTGACTATAGAGTACATCAAAAGCACACCACCAGAGCCTATAACTTCTGCAAAGCTGCTGAGCGAACTTGGTAGACGTACCGCTGATGAGGTTCTTTTCTGCACAGGTGATGAAAATGGAGAGCTTATTACTCCTTCCGGAAGGTTTCACCCTTCAAATGTACCAACTAATAATCTCTATCTCAAGTTTACCTTCGATTTCACGGACGCAGCAAATCAAGTGATACGAGAGCTTGGAGTTATGGTTGGTACAAGGGTGAAAAAAGAATTGCCTGAAGGACAAAGATATTTTGAACCACAAGATATTGAAGACCAAGGAATTTTATTAGTGCTAGAACACACAGTTCCACTTATCAGAACTGCTGCCACTCGTGAGACTTTTTCTTTTGTGGTGACATTTTGAAGCAAGTTCTTCAGACAATTTTTGAGCAATTTTAAAGTAATTTTTAAACAATTAAAATGACATTAAATAGTTATTATAACCGCTTCAATCCTGATAAAAAGTATGAAAGAAGCTTATTCTTGGCTGGTAGAGGTCTTCAATCTGCTGAGCTTAATGAATTGCAAGATTATGCTCTTTCAAAGCTCAAAGGAATAGGCGATGCAATATTTAGAGACGGTGATATTATAACAGGAAGCGACTGTATAATAGACATTGAAACTGGCAAGACCACGCTTGAAGCAGGTAAAATATATCTTCGTGGTTCAGTGAGAGGAGTGGAAAAAGCAGAGTTTACAATTCCAACAAATACTGCTGTTCGTATTGGTGTTTTCTACGCTGAATCAACTATTACAGAGCTAGAGGATTCTACACTTCGCGATCCTGCAGTTGGTACAAGAAACTATCAAGAAGTAGGTGCTGCAAGACTTAAATCAACCATTACTTGGGGCTATCAATCTGAAGGTGTTACTGCAATTGATCACCAGGCAAATGGAGAATTTTACCCAATTTATAACGTTGAAAATAGTGTGCTTATTCAGCATTCTGCGCCACCTCAGGCCAATTTAGTTACTACAGCTCTCGCTCGTTATGACCGTGAAGCTAATGGTTCTTACGTTGTGGAAGGTCTTGAAGTAATGTTTTTACACACTGAAGATGAAGAAGAAGGTGGAAAAGGGGTGAAAAAACAGGTTTTTGTGGTGAATGAAGGTAAAGCTCATGTTGATGGTTATGAAATTGAGTTGCCACACAGTCTTCGTGTTTACTTTGATGAAGATCCGGATATAAAATCAGTTGAATCAGAGCCACATACTTTTCAGCCAAATAGTCAAAAAATAATGGAGCTAAAAGTTAATGATTTTCCAATTAAAGAAATTAAAAAAGTAGATATTACTGTACAAAAAACTATAACTATCACTCACGGTTCATACTCTGGAGCTGTGGATCCTATACCTGATTCTGCAGTGCTTGAAATAATTCAGATAAAGCAAGGTAATGTTATTTATGAAAATACTACAGATTATAAATTACATGCTGGAACTGTTGATTGGTCACTACCTGGAAAAGAACCTGCGCCTGGAAGCAGTTATCAAATAACCTATCGCTCTCGTACTCGCGCAACTCCAGAGGATATGAGTCAGCAAGGATGTAAAGTTCAAGGAGCTGTTGATGGAACACTTATACTAGTTGATTATGATTGGAAAATGCCTCGCTATGATTTAATTACAATTGATAGCAAAGGAACCGTTAGAAGGATAAAAGGCATAGCTCGTCCATGGCAACCATCAATGCCTAAAGCACCATCCGGACAATTGCTACTTTGTTACATTTATCAAACATGGAAAGAAGGGAAGGTGGGAAAAATTATAAATAACGCTATTCACGCTGTGCCTATGAATGATTTGGAGGCGATGAAAAAGGGAATAAATGATCTTTATGCTTTAGTTGCTACAGAACGTCTGCGTAATGATGCAAACTCAAGGGATCCAACTGCTAAAAAAGGAGTGTTTGTTGATCCATTCTTTGATGATGATATGCGTGATCAGGGAATAACGCAGACTGCAGCAATTGTTAACCGAGAGCTTACTTTACCAATTGAGGCAAAAGTTGTTGATGTTGATAAGAGTCAAAAACCTCAACTACTTCCATATGAACTTGAGCCAGTACTTGAACAACTTTTACAAACCACAGAAATGAAAATTAATCCTTATCAAGCTTTTGATCCCATTCCAGCTAAAGTTATTATTAATATGAATGTTGATCATTCTACAGAAATAAAAACTAATTGGTCAAGTCCAGTAACAAGAGAGTTTAGCACTACAATGAATTCAGAGACTACAGAGCTTTTATCAACTACATCAAAAGATGCTGAATTTATGAGAGAAGTAACCCAAAACTTTGAGATTGAAGGTTTTGCAGTTGGTGAAAAGCTTAAGGAATTAAAGTTTGATGGAATAGTTATTCAACCTCAAGCTTAATAAGAAATAAATGCCAAGAGAGAAAATATTGAAAATATGAATACCGCTGATCATCAAGGAAAAATAAAAGGAAGATTCACAGTTCCTGCTAATATCCCTGCCGGTACAAAACTTGTACAATTCTTTGGCGAAAAGGGAAGTTACGGTGAAGCAACTTATACTGGTAAAAAAACTATTACCATAGAAGAGCGAAGAAGAATCATAGCAACCAAACGTGTTGATCCTTTAGCACAAACATTTACTTTAGGTGAAAACAGGCATATTGCAGGAATTGATTTATGGTTTACGACTAGAGGTACAAAACGTGTTGCTCTTCAAATTCGTGAAACAGTTATTGGTGTGCCCTCGCAGACGGTAATTGCTGAGAGTTTTGTTGAGCCAGAGAGCATTAATACAAATGGCACAGCAACACGTATTGTTTGGTCTCCTGTCTTTTGCGAAGCAGGAAGAGAATATGCGATTGTCCTACTTACTGATGATAAAGATACTGCAGTAAAAATAGCAGAACTTGGAAAATATGATGCCGTAAACAGCCGTTGGGTTACAAGTCAGCCGTATCAAGTTGGAGTATTACTTTCATCAAGCAACGCAAGCACTTGGACTCCTCATCAAAATTTTGACCTTACTTTCCGACTTTTAGCGGCAAAGTTTACTGAAAATATTTCGACGTTTAATCTTGGAAAAGTAACAGCTAACAATGTTTCAGATTTAATTGTTTTGGCAAATATTGAAAAAGCAGGTTTTGATACTAATGCTGAATTTATTTTAACAGATACAGAAGGACAAGAGCATTTTCTATCTGATAATTTGCCTTTAGCATTGCGTTCAAGATTTGATGGAGAATTAACCGTAAAAGCAGCGCTGAAGGGGTCGGAAAAAAGAAGTCCGGTGCTTTATCCAGGAATACAAGTAGTGCTTGGCAATATTGGAGAAACTGCAGACTACATAACAAGAAGCATTACTGCAGGTTCCAACACTAAAATCACAATTACATATGATGCTATTATTCCTGGTACTGCAGATGTTAAAGCGTATATACAAAAAAATATTGAAAAGGAAGAATGGCAGTTAGTTAATTTAACAACGGGCAAACCTATAGGTGAAAATTGGGTGGAGAGAACTCATACATTGACGAACTTTAATGCCAATGAAACCAGAGTGAAATTAGTTTTAAGTGGAACAGTTTTATATCGTCCTAAAGTTAAATCCTTAAGAATTATAATAACATAAAAAAATGCCAAATGATCAGACAAATAGAGGATATCTTTTACCACACCCAGAGAATATTGCTTTCAAGGATGTGGTTCGTATCCGCACAACAATTGAGAAAGTAGATGATGATATTACCAAAAGAGAAAATGAACATATTAACCTTAAAGAAGCATTTGAACGATTTAGTTTTGAAACTTTTTTGAATTTTTGGAGCAATAAATGAGCATTACTAAAGAAGTGGTCGATGCTTTACACCAAAGAATTAAGGCTTTAGCAGTAGACAGCACACCTGATCAATTGGCATATCTTGCTAAATCTCTTGAATTAATAGTAGATAAGAGAACAATTTCTAATATTGTCCAAATGACTACTGTCAAAGAGATAATTGATGCACTACAAAAAAGGCTTAAGGACCTAGCAGCAGATAGCACTCCTGATCAGTTATTGCCAAAGCACTTGAATCAATAGTGGATAAAAGTGCAGTCTCTGATATTGTGCACATTACTGATAAAAAGTTAAATGAGCTTCTAAATAGTGCAAAATCACACTTAAATACCCTCAGTGCCAATAAAGAAAACTCTGTATCAGTTATAACTGCAGCAAAGACTGAGTCTCTAGATGAAATCAATACGCTTAGGGCTAATTCCTTAGACGCCTTAAAAACCTCATCAGATTCATATATATCGTTACTTGATACGAGGAAGGATGCCAACATTGCAGCAATTAATAGTGTGGGTAATGATCATAGAGATGCTCTGAAAGGTGTAGTAGAAGGTTTTCGTGCTGTTAATGATGTTCCAAGTGGTTCATCAATCATGAAAGAAGTAAGGAATCGAAATATGGTTGAACCTGAATCATTACCTTTTTTGTTTGGTGTTCTCGGTAGATTTAATGATGCTAACAGGGGCCATGGTCACTTTAAGAGTGAATTAGGACAGTGGTATAAAGATACAACACAAACTAACCATATGCTTAGTTTGCTTGCAGGTACTCATACATATAATACAAGTTATGTCGGCTTTTATCGACCACCAAGTATATATTTTTTGCAAGGTAAGGACGGTACATTTATTTATAGAGAGTCGTATGTACGTTATACTGGCGCTTTTTCTGATTCGATTTCTTACCCATATGCACTACTTGGAGCAATATTCATAAAAAATACTACTAAAGCAGATATAACCAGGGTGTTAAATTTTGTTGGTTCATCGTATTGGGATTCACAGTATGAAGGCGCAGGTATGTTTGTTGGTACACCTGATAATACGAACACTAATCAAGAAGAGATTTCAACAATTATCTGGAAAAATGTTTATAACAATTCATCTTCTAGTGAGGGTTTTGCTGATTCATGCAGTGTTATTGCTCCAGCAGAAAAAACAGTAGTAGTCTTATTTTACTCATCACCATACCATTATGGAATGCTTACTTCTCATGCTCAGTTTATGCAATGGGGAATATATAGCTTCCGCAGTAATTTTTTAACCACAGGACTTGAAGTTGATGTAGAGAGAACACTCAAAGCTTGGCAGTGCCCAGGCTTAGAACATTCATATCAAATTTGGAATTGATAAGGGGGAAAAATGACAATTTATATCCGTTTTGAAAACGACAAACAAGTTGAAACAACAACACTTGAAAATAAGCCAGAAGGAATCGGTTGGCATGAAGCTCCAGAAAGTTTTGATTGGCAGAAAAGTTATTGTTTAACAGAGGGAGGGGAAATTGCTGAACGTAGTGAAAAAGATATTGAAGATGAGTTACTACAAAATGCGAAATTTTCTGTACTTTCTAATCTCGATATTTATTTTAATAACTATACTAACCAATACACAGGCAATTCTCATCAAAAAGCTAAGTCATATGAAATACAAGAAAAAGCTGCGGAGAACATTTTAGTAGCCGAAGAAGCAAATCAGCCCTTACATAGTAAAGATACAGAGATTATTGAACCTCTAGCAAAAATCCGTGGCATTTCAGTTATTGAGATGGCAAAACTTATTCAAGATAAAGCAAAAAAAGCAGTGAAGGTCGTAGCAAAGTGTGAAGAATTAGAAGATTTAGCTAAAAAAAGAATAAAAGAAGCGAAGACCAAAGAAGAACTGCAAAATTTTCTTAAGCATTTTGAGCAAGAGATAGAAAATTCTCTAGCAAATTTATAAAGATAAAAAGAAAGATTCCCAAATTATAGGACCTCTAGCAAGAATCCTTATCTATAGCCCAAATAGCAAAAGGCGAAAAAACTTCTTAAGCAATTTTAAACAACAAATCTCTAGCAAATTTATAGGAAAAAATGACAGAAAAGTTTTTACATGGAGTCAATGTTATTGAAGTAACTTCTGGCCCAAAAACAATTAGAACAAGTAAATCATCAGTAATTGGTATTATTGGTACAGCACCAGATAGTGACGCAGAAAAATTTCCACTAAATAAACCAGTTCTTATAACGGGAAGTCTAAAAGAAGCAGCAAAACTCGGTAATAAAGGAACTCTTCCATCTGCAATAAGCTCAATCTTTTCACAAATTGGTGCGACAGTAGTAGTTATTAGAGTTGAAGAGAGTGAAATAATTAAAAATATCATCGGTGGAGTTGATTCAGAAACTGGAGAATATCAAGGGATAGAGGCTTTCCTCAGTAGTGAAAGTATAGTCCATGTTGCGCCAAGAATCCTTATTGCTCCAGGATTTACTCACCAACTACCAGAAGCTGAAGATGGAGAAGGGTCGAAAAATCCAGTAGTAGCAGCATTAATAGGGGTAGCAGAGAAGCTAAGAGCTATAATAGTAGCAGATGGACCAAATACCAATGATGAAGAAGCAATCAAATGGAGAAAAAGTGTTGGCAGCAGCAGAGTATACATTGTTGATCCATGGGCGAAAGTGTTCACTAATGGGAAAGAAGAGATTTTGCCTTCTAGCCCGTTTGTTGCTGGCTTAATTGCTAAAATAGACAATGAACATGGATTTTGGTGGTCACCATCCAATCAAGAGATTAATGGTATTGTTGGAACTAGCCGTCCAGTTGATTTTACTCTAGGTGACTCAAACTGCAGAGCAAATCACTTAAATGAAAATGAAGTTGCAACAATTATTCACCAAAATGGCTATAAACTATGGGGAAATAGAACCTGCTCAAGTGATTCAAAATGGGCTTTTTTGTCAGTCAGACGCACAGCTGATCTAATTAACGATAGTCTTCTTCGAGCACATCTCTGGGCAGTTGACCGCAATATCACTAAAACCTACATGGATGATGTAATTGAGGGGGTGAATTCTTACCTGGCAAGTTTAAAAGCCCAAGGAGCTATTATCAGTGGAAAGTGTTACGTATCACCAGAGCTAAATACACCAGCTAATATTGCAAGTGGAAGAGTATTTTTTGATTTTGAATTTACGCCACCATATCCCGCTGAGCAGATTACGTTTAGGTCGCGTCTGGTTAACAATGAAATAGAAAAATATAGTTAATTTTATAAAGGAGAAAAAATGCTGCCAAAAATCTTAAAGAATTTTAATGTATTCGTTGATGGTCGTGGTTATGCCGGTCGTATTGATGAAATAACCTTGCCAAAGCTTACCATAAAAACAGAAGAGTATCGCGCTGGTGGTATGGATATCCCAATAAATATCGATATGGGCATGGAAAAGTTGGAAGCTGAATTTACTTTTTCTGAATATGATACAGAGTTATTCAGGCTTTTCGGCTTAATAGATGGGAATTCAGTATCTCTGACACTTCGAGGTGGATTACAAGGCAGTGGTATCAATAATATCGAAGGAGTAATCATTAATCTCAGGGGAATATTCAGAGAATTTGACTTTGGTAGTTGGAAACCTGGTGAGAAAGCAACACTCAAATGCACTGTCGCTGCTCATTATTATAAACTCACCATTGGTGACAAAGAACTTATTGAGATTGATGCTGAAAATATGATTCGAAAGATAAATGGTGTTGATCAGATGGCTTTACTACAAACAATTTTAGGTATATGATAAAAGTTGACAAAATGACGTAAAAGTGTTAAAATACATCAACTTATAAGTTAGGTAATACTATGGCTGAAATGAATCATAAAACTCATGAGGATCTTGAAAATCAGTTGAATGATTTACTTGTTAATATTGCTCAGTCTCAAAACAAATCTGTTCTAAAACTATTAACCGAGTTAATGGGAGAGGAAATTGAGGATATAGAATTATCTAAAATTGCTGGTGAACGCTATAAAGAGAAAAGAATAAGACATCAAGATGCCTTCTGGGATTAGGCCATATAATATAGATTACTCAGAATCTGTTATAAAGAAAGATATTCCAGCACTTCCAAAAAAGATAAAATCAATTATTGAAAAGGCAATAATGGAACGTCTTACGGTTGAGCCGATAGGACTTGGAAAACCTTTGCGCCATGATTTAAGTGGACAGTACAGTTTAAGGGTAAGTACTTATCGTATACTGTACTATATAGACGCTCCAGCACATACGGTAGTAATTACTTCAATTGAACACAGAAAAGATTCTTATCAAAGCTAACAATTCTTACTTTTTAAGAAAGTTAGTCATGTAAAAGTCAATGTAGGCTTTTATTTAATTAACTTTTTGAGGAAAAACATGCAAACAATTACACTAAACAATCCAATTACAGTTGATGGAATTTCTGTTTCAGAGCTAACTATCAGACGTCCAAAAGTAAGGGATTACCTAGCAATTGAGCGCCTTAATGGTAGTGATCTGAGTAAAGAAGTGACCCTAACTGCAAATCTAGCCTCTGTTACAAAAGAAGCAATCGAAGAATTAGATATTGCAGATTATGTAAAAGCACAAGAGATCTTAAAGGATTTTTTTTCACCAATTATCCAAAGGACTTAAGGCTAAACGTATTAATGCTCAGCTCTATCACAGGCGGTGGGGTTGAGCAAATACTCAACATGGAAATTAGTGAATTTATTTTATGGTCGAAAGTAGCCAAGGAGTTTAAATGTCAACATTATCAATAAAAATAGGAGCTGTCTTAGATGGCAGTTTTAATGCTGCAATAAAGGGAAGTAGCGGTCAGCTCTCTAGTCTTGGTGAAAACATCAGGCGGCTTGATTCGTCTTTAAAGTCAGTGTCTAAGTTCAAACAATTGGGTTCTGATATTTTGGCTAGCAAGAAATCCTGGAAAGGCTTTGAAGATCAGGTAAAATCCTTAGCTAAGCAGATCAAAGCAGTAGAAAAACCAAGTAAAACTTTAAAAGCCGAATTTGATAAAGCTAAAGCGTCTGCAACAAAAGCAAAAGTATCTTACCTGAAAAAGAGAGATTCACTGCATTCCTTAAATGAAGAAGTAAGGAAGAGTGGAACAAATATTAAATCCTTAGTAAGAGATCAATATAAACTTGGATCATCCGTTGAAACGCTGAAGAGTAAATACAGCAAACTTGGATCTGTAATACAAAAACAGCAAAATGCCCTAGCAAAAAAAGCATATTACAAATCACAAGTAATCGAAACTGTGGGGCTAGGGTTAGCACTCGCATCTCCAATTAAAGTTGCGATTGATTTTGAGAGTGCTATGGCTGATGTGAAAAAAGTAGTCGATTTTACTCCTAATACAGATCAGGCTGATAAGTTTGCTCAAAAGTTAAAGGAAATGTCACGCACTATACCGCTATCAGCTGCAGAATTAGCTCAGATAGCTGCAAGTGGAGGGCAACTTGGTATTCCAAAAGATGACCTTTTCAAATTTACAGAAACAGTGGCAAAAATGTCAACTGCTTTTGATATGTCTGCAGAACAAGCAGGTGATTCTATAGCCAAACTTGCTAACGTTTACGATATTAAAGTTAGTGAAATGGAACATGTTGGTAATGTAATCAACCACTTGTCAGACAACACTGCTGCTAAAGCGAGAGATATGGTCCAAGCATTAGGCATAGTTGGTGGTACTGCGAAGCAATTTGGACTAAAATTTGAAGAGACAAGCAGCTTAGTAAATGCTTTCATTAGTTTGGGTAAACAACCAGCAAAAGCAGCAACTGCGATAAACGCTCTACTTTCAAAACTTCAGACTGCTGAAGGGCAAGGACAAGAGTTTAAAGCAGCACTAGAGGACATAGGTATAACTGCAGAAGAAATGGCACAAAGAATCGGTCAAAATGGCCAAGAAGCGTTACTTTACTTTTTTGAAACCTTGGAAAAAGTAGATAACCAGGAACGTTCTAAAATTCTTATGAAACTCTTTGGTCAGGAATACCAAGATGATATTGCACTGCTGGTGGGAAGCTTGAAAAAATACAAAGAAGCCATAGCTCATTTAGATGACAAAGAAAAGTATAAAAAATCTATGGGGAAAGAATTCGAAAATCGTGCAAAGACGACAGCCAATAATTTACGGCTACTAAGAAATACAATAGCAGAGCTAGGAATGAATTTAGGCTCAGTAATGCTACCTCCTTTAAATTGGATAAGTGAAGTTTTGAGGTCTGTATCCACAGGTATAGCTTGGTTTGCAGAGAAGTGTCCAATTATTACTACTGGAATTATGAGCATAATTTCACTTTTGATTCTTGGTAAGATTGCGATGGTGAGTTTTGGTTATGCAATTGCTCTTGTTAAAGGTGGAGCTGCAACTTTATCAGTTATTCTGCATGGACCACTTGGATCAGCACTAGTGGCATTATCATCATATGTGATTCCTGCGGTAGTTACGGGCTTTAGAGTATTAACAGCTGCAATGATCAGTAATCCCATAGGAGCTATTATCGCTTTACTTTCAGTTGGTGCACTTCTTGTTATTACCAATTGGCAAAAGGTAAAAGACTTTTTTTCTAGTGTTTGGGAATATATTAAATCAATTATAAAACCCATTGGAGAATTTTTTGCATGGATTGGTGGTGGTATATATGGAAAAATCTTTGATGATAGTCCACTGAAAGAATTTGAGAAAAGGGAAAGTATTGTTTCATTAGTCGATGGAAAAGTTGATAATGCACTTACTAAAAATAGCATTTTCAGTGATGGAAATCCATTACTCAATAATAGTGTACTGAAAGAAATCTCTGAGAATAGTAAAAATAACATTGAAAATTCCAAAATCAAAAGTGTTATCGAAGAGAAAAAATCTGTAGAAAGCAACAATAATAAAGAATTCAAGGATTTTGCAAAAAATAAGTGTGAGAATAAAACTTTTAATCAAACTCAACATATTAACATAAGCATACAAGCAGCACCAAATCAAGATGTTCATAGCCTTGCAGATGAAGTAATAAAAAGAATAAGAGAAAAATCGCGAGACGTTCTATTTGATACTATGGATTCCATTTACTAATGTTGTCTTTTGGACAATATAAGTTTTCCCCAACAAGTTTGAGATATAGCAAGGAAAAGCGTTGGAGTATAGTTGAGTGTATTGGAAAAATGCCATCACTACAAAATATTGGTCAAGGTGCAGAAAATATAGACATAGAAGGAGTTATTTATCTTAATAATCTAAACGGATTAAATCAATTAAATAGCATGAAAGAAGCAGAAAAAAACCAAGAACCTAGTACCTTAGTTGATAGCTTAGGAAACGTTTTAGGACAATTTGTAATTGCACGGCTAGAAGAAAAGCAAACGTCATATTTTCCTAGTGGATTGCCGAAAAAAGTTGAATTTAATTTAAACTTGAGGAGTTATAGATGATCGTATATTTGGCCAAGGAAAACGAAATGTTAGATCTAATCTGCTGGAGACATTATGGATTTACAGACGGAGTAGTAGAATTAGTACTTGAAACCAATCCAGGTTTAGCAGAATACGGGAGCTTTTTGCCTGCAGGATTGAAAATTAAGTTACCTGTAATTCAAGAACCATTGAAAAGATCAACTTTAAAGATTTGGGAGTAAATGAAACCAGAGTTTGATATTGAAGGAAGCGAATTAATAAAAGATCATCTAATATCAATACGCCTTACCGATGAATCAGGGACAATAGACGATGTAGTTGAAGTGTGCGTTGATTATAGAGATGATAATGTAAAGATTCCTGATGAATTGAAAATTGCTTTAGGCTATAGAAAAACAGGGATAGTACTCATGGGAGTATACACAGTTAATGAAGTTACAGTACAAAGTCCACCTAAAACTTTAGTAATCAAAGCTCATGCAACGAATTTAAAACTTTCTTTAAAAGAGAAAACATCTAGAGAATGGCACCAAATTACGCTGGGCAACTTAGTTAAAGAAATAGCAGAAAAACATGGATATGGGTATAAAGTTGCAGAAGAATTTGAAAATGTGCTGATTTTATATATTAATCAAATTGAAGAAAGTGATATTAGCTTGCTAACAAAAATAGCAATGGAACGTGAAGCAATTGCAAAGCTAGCTGGAGGATATATACTCTTTATTCCAAAAGGCAAAGCGAAATTAGCAACGGGAAAAGTTCTAGGAACAACGAAAATTACACCTCAAGACGTAATAAATTGGAAAGTACATTTTACCGTGAGTAGATATAACTCAGTAATCGCAAAATGGCATAGCTATGACAAAGCTGAAACCATATCAGAAACAGCAGGTTCTGGTAGTCCAAGTTATACTATACAGACGCCTTACTCGAATGCAGAATCAGCGCTAAGTGCAGCTACAGCAAAGCTCAAACAACTTAAGCGAAATAACGCAACGTTAGAAATTACTATGCCAGGTAACCCAGAGCTATTAGCAGAGGCTAAACTCAGTTTATTAGAATTCCATCAAGACATAGATGGTGAATGGGTAATTGATAGAGCAGAACATGTATTAGATGGTTCTGGTTATCGCACTACATTATCTGCATCCATAAATAAATGAAAGCGATGTTAGGAGAAAATTAAGTGAATTATATATTTAATATTGGGAAAAATGTCACACATGAACAAGTTAGATCAGAACAAAAAAGATAAGCTACACTTCTGGTGGTTTATAATAACGGTAGTATGTGTTTTTATTACCTATTACTATCAAAAATCTAAAGCTACTAATCATTATAAGAGAGTATTGCAAACAGCAGCTGAAAGTTGCAGTTATAAGGTTATTGAATCCTTAGTGGAAAGTATAGTTTATGTTGATGAAACAGGAGTTTCTGGCCTAACATCTCTTGGTTATGCATCAAGTTCAGGATGTCTGAAAATTGTAGGATTTTTGATAGATAAAGGAGCAAACATGAACGCTACTAGCAAATATGGAGGTACAGCACTCCACAATGCTGCTCATGCAGGCAACGTAGAGATTGTGCAGTTTTTATTAGAAAAGGGTGCAAATCCTAAAATTAGAAGTAAAGATGGAAAAAATCCTAGAGATGTAGCTGTATTAAGATCAAGGCACAACAAAGATAAGCCATATAGGCAAATAATAAAGCTGCTTGCAGAGGCAGAAGATAAACATTCAAGCTAATCAGTAGTGATTTTCAAAAATACATAAAACATCTAATCATAAAATTTTAAATACACTTAAACAGAAAAAAACATGCAAAACCAAAACACAGGGAAAATCCCAATTACGGTAATTATTACTATGTTAATACAAACCGTAGCAACAATTTGGTGGCTAGCCAAGCTAGATTTAAGAGTATATATTCACGATAAATTCATAGAGCAGAATAACGGATTGACTGTAACGGTATATCGCCTTGAAGAGAGAGTAAAAAATCTTTCTGAAGAACTTGATGAGTTTAAAGGGCAGGTTTCAAATAGTAAATGGAAGTGATCATTCTTCTATTGGTTGATAAGGATTGGACTGTAATTGACGTTTCTGCCAATTTTCCACATATTGCTCAACTAATGGATGATTGCCAGTAATAATCAGCAAATTCTCAGCATTTCTTCCTTGCGCAGAGTAAGTAAAGTTGAATGAACCAGTTATTATTTTTCGATTGTCAATTATCATTAACTTGCTGTGTGCTATAGCTGGTTTATAGTCGATCCAAATTGGGATTTTTTGTTTAAATAGCTCATTGATAACACTGTATTTCGATTGAATTTGCGACTCATCAAGAATAACCTTTACATTGACACCTCGCTCTTTAGCCTGAATTAAAGATCTTGCAATTGGTCTAGAAGTGAATTCAAACGCTTGAACTAGTACGGATTCTTCGGCTCTATTTATCGCATCAATTATCTGATTAGCACAATTTTCGCCAGGAGTAAAACAAACCGTGGTCTTCGGGCAAACACAAGCAGACAAAACCACACATATTAAAGAAAACAAAAAACATCTAAACATTATGACCAAATTTATCCTCTCAGTTGACGGTGGCGGAATTAGAGGCATTATACCAGCTTTAATATTAGCAGAAATAGAGCATAGAACAAAAAAACCAATTTCACAAATATTTGATTTAATGGCTGGTACTTCCACCGGTGGAATCGTTGTTGCAGGTCTATGTAAGAAGGATGGAAAAGGGAAACCACAATATTCAGCGAGTGATTTAGTTGAGCTATATCAGGAGTACGGATCCTATATTTTTAAATCTTCATTTTTAAGGAAAGCAATTACTTGGCTGAACGGTGCAGAGTATTCAAATAAAAACATTGAACATGTACTTGATAAATATTTTGGTGAAACCACTCTTGCGGACAGCATAAGTCATTTACTGCTTACTAGTTACGATATTCATAACAACTGCCCATTCTTCTTCAAAAGCTGGAAAGAAGACAGAAATTTTTTAAGATTACAAGACGCTTTAAGATCAACTACAGCAGCACCAACATACTTTATCCCTAAATTTCTAAAAATTAATCAAATAAATAGAGTCTTAGTTGACGGAGGAGTTTTTGCTAATAATCCAGCAGCATGCGCATATGCAAACAGCAAAAAACTATTCCCTGATGATGATATAGTGCTGCTTTCAATTGGTACCGGCCGGTTATCTAATCCTATTAAATATATTAATTCAAAGAAATTTGGAAAAATAGCTTGGGTAAAACCACTACTAAATGTAATGTTTGGCTCAAGCCTTGATGTAGTGAATTACCAACTTAAGAATATCATCGATGACCAATATTTGAGATTTCAATCGCAACTTACAATAGCATCACCTGAAATGGATAATGTTACGGCTAAAAACATGAAATATTTGCAGCAGGAAGCGCATTTAATGATTGAATCTAATAGCAAAGCTATGGATGTGCTTTGTAGTATGGTAGCATAACGCATTTCTAGCTATATTTTTTTACCTATTTTATATTTATTAAATACTTCTCTATTTCTATTTATATATTAGTACTAATTATTAACTTTCTCGACTAGAGAGAATTAATTTATTTACCTTCTAACTAGAGTTGCATGCCAGTCAATATTTTGTTAATATCTATCACTGTAAACTATAACAGTTTGGTAATAATGTGAGGTTATATGCAAAATAAGAAAATTGTACAAGATAATGATCTTTTGATTGTTATAAAACAGATCTTACACAGTTTTTCGAGCAAATTAAAAAGCGTAAGGTTTGAAAATGAATGGTTGAAAAGTGAACGAATGCCTTCTCCTCAAAATGTTGTTTTCGACACACGCAATCTGGAAGAAGGGCTTAACTATCATCTTAATCAAAAATCCTTAAATTATCAAGAACGTCTAAGTCCATTTATGGTCACTAACGTCCTAGGGCGCTAGCAACAAATTACAGACTTTAATAGTGGAGGCTAGTATGGATATCGATAAGGAGTTAGTGGCTATAGTCAGAAAAATTAAGAGGGATAGAGTACTTACGATACTTTCACTTCCTTTTTACATAATTACAAGCGTTGTTGCGAATACTAAACTCGGTATAAAGTGTCTACGTTTTGCTTGTAAATGGAATTGCAAAAGGGTTGTTAATTTCCTCGTTTTGTGCGGAATAAACGTTAATGCTAAGGATAACGAAGGCAATACTGCTATTCACTTGGCAGCCCAATATGGATATAGCAATATTCTTGAAGCTCTAATTATAAGTGAAGGAAATGTTAATGCTAAAGATATCTATGGCAGGACACCTCTTTTCCTTGCTGCATTATTTAATCATCAGGAAACGGTTCAAACTTTACTGCAATATGGAGCTGATATAAACCGTCAGGATAATTGCCTGAACACTCCTTTTCATATAGCTGCAAAGTGTGGGTATGACGGAATATTGTCAATGTTTATAAAAAGAGCTAGTTGCAATATTAATGACTTAGATGGAGATTTTTATACACCATTACATTTAGCGGTTGCCCATGGTCATAAATCAACAGCAGAAATTCTGCTACGGAATAGAGCTAACGTTAATGCATTAGGCGGTAAACACTGCTGTACTCCATTACATGCTGCAGTCATGAAGAATAACAAAGAAATGGTTGAAATACTGGTAAGCAATGGAGCAAATGTTTATGTAAGAGCTGATGTTGAAGGCAATTTGACTGCACTTGGTATAGCAATTGCAAAGAATAATCAGGAGATAGTGGAGCTATTATTACTGCATAGGGGGATAGTAAAAGCTGGAAATAGTTATGGAATATAAAGCTGAATTAGAGAGGTATAAATTATGGAAAAGACAATTATAGCAAATGGCAATAATGTTAAAACAGAGATGTTGAGCATTGTTAGAAATATAATTAAGGCAAATGGTTGGACTCAAAAAAAGGCTGCAGATGTACTCAAGATCGATCAACCGAAAGTATCTGCAATTGTAAATTTGAAAACAAAAGGATTTAGCTTAGACAGGATTTTCATGTTCTTATCTCTATTGGGTTATGAAGTGGAAATTACTGTGAAGAAGGCTAATGAGCTACATGTAGTGGGGTAATGTATGGCAAATCAAGAATTAATCCAAAAAATCAAACATCATAACGTATTGTACTATCAAGAAGATAGGCCTGAAATAACAGATTCTGAATATGATGAACTTAAGCATAAAGCAATTGAAGCAGGAGAAGAAATAGAGATAGGTACAGAACCTGATGGTAGGTTTAATAAGGTAACACACCTCAGTCCGATGTTATCTTTAGATAATGCCTATGATCAGAACGACGTGGAAAAGTTTTTGGCAAAGGTAAAAAAGCTTCTGAATACTGATAAATTAGAAATTATATGTGAACCAAAAATTGACGGATTATCGTTCTCTGCTATATATGAGAATGGAAAATTGGTCAAAGCAGCAACCCGTGGGAATGGCAGTGAAGGTGAGGATATTACTAGAAATATTTCAACTATAGATGATTTTCCGAAGGCTCTGCCAAATGTCAAAGATAGGTTAGAAATTAGGGGTGAAGTGTACATAAGCAACAATGACTTTCTTGAATTAAACAAAAATAATGACTTCGCTAATCCAAGGAACGCTGCTGCAGGTTCCTTACGACAGTTGGATTCAAATGTTACTGCAAGCAGACCACTTAAATATTTTGCATATTCTTTAATTGGTGGAGCGGAAAAAGCTCAGAGTGAGGTATTAAATAGGCTGAAAGAACTTGGTTTTTGTGTGAATGAGCACCAATCATTAGCAAACAATGTGGATGAAATGCTACAGTTTTACAATAAGATTTATAGTGAACGTTATAACTTAAACTATGACATAGACGGAGTGGTATTCAAGATCAATGATTTAAAATTACACAGCAAATTAGGAAGTACAAACAGGGCACCACGCTGGGCAATAGCTCATAAATTCCCTGCAGCTTATGGAAAAACCAAGTTAGAAAAAATATTTGTACAAGTAGGCCGTACTGGTCAGCTTGTTCCAGTTGCAAAATTAACACCAATAAGTATAGGAGGAGTGATTGTAAGTAGAGCAAGTTTACATAATTTTGATGAAATCAGGCGAAAGGACATACGTGAAGGTGATATTGTAGTAGTTGAACGCGCTGGAGATGTAATACCTAAAATTGTAGAAGTAGACAAGAATTTTCGTTTTTCAGATGCACCTGAATTTGAATTTCCTAAAGTTTGTCCAGAATGCGGTAGCAGGGTCGAAAAGGTTGAGGGTGAAGTTGCTATTAGATGCACAAATGAACTGACCTGCAGGGCTCAAGTTATTGAAAAGTTAAAATATTTCGTTTCCCAGGAAGCTTTTGACATAGTTGGCCTAGCCGATAAGCAGATCGAATTCTTCTATAATATTGGCCTTATTCAGCAAGTTTCAGACATATTTATGTTAGAAGAAAAATTAAAAGAGTTTGACTTGAAAAAATATAATGGATGGGGACCAAAATCTATAGCAAATTTGTTGAATTCCATTAATAGTAGAAGAACAATCAGCCTCGATAAGTTTATATGTTCACTAGGCATTCGCTTCGTTGGCCAGTATGTAGCAAAATTGCTTGCGAATCGCTATGTTTCATTTGAAAATCTAATGGTTAAGTTATCAAACAATCAAGCCTACCATGAGTTACTGCATATTGATGGCATAGGCGAGAAAATAGCTGAATCTATAAGATCATTCTTTTCCAATCAACAAAACTTGAATATGTTAAATGAACTTATACCACATTTAAAGATTATTCCAGTTGATAACAATAAATGTAGCACAACTATAAGTGGTAAGGTGGTTGTTTTTACTGGTACACTTTTAACCCTAAGCAGAACCGAAGCAAAAGAACAAGCTGAATCTCTGGGTGCAAAGGTAAGTTCAGGTGTGAGCAGCAATACAGATTTTCTAGTTGTTGGAAACGAGCCTGGTTCAAAGTACAAAAAAGCAATGGAGCTTGGTATAAAAGTGCTCAGCGAGGAAGAGTGGTGCGAACTAGCTAATTGTCATTGATTTATATAAAGATTCTGCTAATTTTATGTTAATTCTAATATAATGATTAAGATGAATGGAGACATTAAATACTACTAACACTAATATAAAAGCCATGTTAATTCAAATGATAAATAAGGCAATAGATAATAAATGGAACAGTAAAAAAGCCGCACATGTTCTACAAATTCCTCTTTCAAACATTTCCATGATTAAAAGATTAAACACTGCAAACTTTTCATTAGATAAGCTTCTTATGCTTTTGGTAAGACTAGATTTTGAAGTTAAGATTTTAATAAATAGTAAGAAAACAACTTCATAACGCTAGCATAAAACCATGCGAAAATGGAGAATATATTTACCGGGCTTATAAGTGGATTTATAGAGGTAATAGCAAAAGACAAGAAGATTGACCATCCAAGCCTAAAACGGTGTTCTAATGGCGCGTAAAACAGTCAGTTTAAAAATGAATACACCTGAAACTTGAAATTAGACATAAATTTACTATTAATGAGAGCTGCAGCTAAATATTATCATCTATTATAGCAACAAACACCGCTTTCTATTGAAATCTTTCTGCTAAAAAAAGTTGAATACTATTTTCAAGTATTTTATAATAGAGGAGTGGGCGATTGACAGATCCGTCCTCTCGATGGTAGGTAATCGTGATTGAGCTTATGCGCTTGTGTTTTTTGGGAGGTCAATCGTCTACACTGAAAAAATGAATTTGCTTATTAGGCTTTTTAGCTACTTTACAGAGGTATTTATAAAAATGATGTTAAGCAAAACACAACAAAAACGTTGAATATTTATCATAAATGATGTATAATTATCAATGGTTTTTCAGGTATCTCGGTTATGGCTATTTCTAAGTTTCTAGATCCAAAATGCGACTTAACGTTCAAACGAATCTTTGGTACTGAAAAAAATCAAAATATTCTTATCCATTTTTTAAATGATATTTTGGGGTTCGGTGAGGAAAATGCAATACAAGAAGTGGAGTTTCTTAGTACTATTATGAATCCCGAGATTGCTTCTGATAAACAAAGTATAGTTGATATTCTTTGCAAGGATTCAAGTGGTGCGAGATATGTTGTTGAAATGCAGGTTGCTAGAGATAAGGGTTTTGAAAAACGCGCTCAATTATATGCTGCTCAAGCTTACTCAAGACAATTAGATAAATCTGGTAATTACATTGATTTAAAGATAGTTTATTTCATAGCTGTTTCCAATTGTAACTTGTTTCCTGAAGAGATTGATTACTTATCTACTCACAATATACGCGATATCAAAACCAATGGACATTACTTAAAAGATTTGCAGTTTATCTTTATTGAGCTACCTAAATTTCCTAAAAGTGAAGTAGAGCAACTAGAAAACATAGTAGAACGTTGGTGTTATTTCTTTAAATACGCAGAAGATACAACAGATGAAGACCTAAAGAAGATTGCTGAACAAGCACCAATAATAAAGTTAGCGTACGATGAATTAGATAGGTTTAGCTGGGATAAAAAAGATCTAGCAGCATATGAAGAAAGAATTTTGAGTGTACAGAAAGAGGCAGCTATTTGGGAACAACGGCTTGATGATGCTAAAGATGAAGGCAAAAAAGCAGGTAGGGAAGAAGGCAGAGAAGAAGGTAGAAAAGCAAGGGAAATTGAAGTAGCAAAGTCAATGCTTGCTGATAACATGGATGTTAACACCGTTGCTAAATTTACTGGATTACCTATTAGCGAGATCGAGAAACTTCAAAAAGAAAGTATTCATTAAATTTTCAATTAATTATATAATTTAGTTCATTATCATAGTAATCATACTGATATATAAAAATCTTAATTTCAATTACAACTAGAATGAAAATAACTTATTATAAAATACGTACAAGTAACAGAAGAAAGAAGCAGAAAAAATTGAAATAACAACAGATTTATTTTGAATTTGGCATACCTACTTGATATAATAGATTAAGCTAAAGTGAGGTGTGATGAATATTTTTGTACTACATGAAGACCCAGTAATTGCAGCACAAATGTTGTGTGATAAGCATGTGGTAAAGATGGTGTTGGAAACTGCTCAATTATTAAGTAGTGTTTTTTGGGTAGCAAAAGAGTCAGGTCCGTTAGTAAGCATTACAGATAAGAGTATATCAGTTCCATATAAACTTACTCACAAAAATCACCCTTGTTCTGTATGGGCAAGAGAATCAAAAGAAAATTTCGATTGGTTAATAACCCACGGAAAAGAATTATGTAAAGAGTATACTTACCGGTATAAAAAAGAGCATAAGTCAGAAAAAGTAATAGATTGGTGTGATAGTAATAAAAATTTGCTCATTTTTCAATCAACTGATATGCAAGCTTTTGTACAAGCACTACCAGAGCAACATAAATGTAATGATGCTGTAGAAGCTTATAGAAAATATTATCTGCAGGAAAAAATGAGATTTGCTAAATGGGAGAAAGGCAGAGCAAAGCCGGATTGGGTAACAGAGCAACCTACTACGTCAGTGTCTGATGTCAAAGTTGCGGCAACTCATCAAGCTGTAGAGAGACCAAAAAGAAGGTAGAGAGGAAGGTTAAATGAGAGCTAAAGTAACAAGTTCACTTAGTCCAGTACATGTATAGACGTTATATAGCTATGCCTTTACCCTGATGAAACACAAAAATTGCAAAAAGACTCTTTAGCCACTTCAGCGCGAACGTTATCCCAGTTATTGAGCTACTGTTCTTAGCAGTTGTTTCACTAGCCTTTTCCTTTCATCAATTAAATCAACTGACTTGATGTACTTTTCTTTAATTTCCTCCATTTCCTTTTCCCGTTCTTTAATGCTATCACGAATGACTTCAGTTGAATATTTACTTTTTCCGCTTTCAAGTTCTGATTTTAATCTTCTGATCTTATATTCCAATCCGTCAAATTTTTCATACTTTTTTAGAAGCTCAATCATACTGCTTATTTCAGAAAGTAGCTCTTCTTCCTTTGTCTTTTTTGTAATCAAAGAAAGCAGAAACTTATCTATTTCATAGTCAACCTCTGACCGATTTGCAAATAACTCTATGGGATCTTCGTCAAACTTAAAATCACACAAAAATCTGCAAAACCCTATCTTCCTTTCAAGGTAATTTTTCATATCCTTCGAAAGATTCAACTCTTCATAACCCTTTGATAGCAATTTTACCAAACCCTTTAGATCTACCTTTCCTTCAAAATCACTCGACAGTAGCACTATCAATACGTGTTTAACCAACTCAACATCATCTGATTTGATTGCTTGGTAAAGCGCTTCTTCTTTATTTTCTCTTAAGTCGTAGAGTTTCGATGAATCACCAAGACTAAACAGATAATTGGTTAACCCATCTCTCTCTACTACGATATTTGCTTCCTTAAGCGGATTTTCATCGTCAAAGGATTCAAGCAACTCTTTTTCACTTACTTCTTCCATTGCAACTGCAGCCTCACTCAGTTTTTTTAGCTGATCAATGTCGTTACTTTCAATTGCTACTTTTGCTTCTTCCAGCACCTGTCTGTAAAGCTCTTGTTTCCCTTTGTTATCCAAGCTTTCACAATGTTTTTTGACTTCTAGAGATGTCTGCAATAGTAGTTTCATAGTTAATCCTTAAATCTTACTACAGTAACTTATTTTCAGCAAAGCTCCTATGATTGTTGTCAATTATAAATTTCATATTTTGTAAAATCTTTAAAAACCCAGTTATTTTTAAGTGTGTAGAAAATTTCTGTCAGCAATTTCTCAGCAGCTCTAAATTGCATAAAAGTCAATAATGATTTTTTGCATTACCCAAAACATTTTCTGATATAAAATTCAGCTCTAATACAATTTTTTATTTATTACTGTGCCATCTGATTCAATCAAAAGTTGTTTCATTGGCAACAAAAACACCAAGTTTTTAATTAATCTTTTTTAAATTAATGTAGCTAATGAATATGTGTATAAGTATGTCCCCACATATTTTAAGTACTTATGCACATATTCATTAGCTTATAAAACTAAGGTTCCATATTTTCCTTCACGATTATTATCCAATAAAAAATTCAAATTTTGTGAAATCTTTAAAAATCCAGTTCTTTTTAAGCGTATAGAAAATGGTTGTCAGGAATTTCCTAGCAGTAGCAATAATGGCCTTAGCAGAACCACGCCTTTTTTTCACATTTTCATAGAAACTTTTCAAGTAAGGACTATAACGTATAGCACGATAACTTCATAATACACCTCCTTCAATTTGTTTTTGTGATTTCAACCTTGCAATTGCTATTTTAGAAGAGCTCTCAATACGTTTTTTTAACTCCAGTTCTTGTTCTAAACTTATCGATATCCAGAACCTTTCACCAATACGTCGTGCATTAATAAACTTACGTTCAATCCAATAACGTACTACGTAATGACTGACATTGAATTTTTCTGCAACTTGTTTCACTGATAACTCTTCTTCAGATTTTTGATTACATAGTGCTGGGATCTTATGTTTAAATCGAATCCATTTCATACTTTTTATAGTAAAAGGATTACCTTTATTTGTTGTCAGCCCCTCTTGGTTTAACAAACTAATAATTTGTTCATCAGTCATTGTTTTCGATAGCTGTCTTATCCGATCAATTATATCATCTGAATGCCTCCATCTGTCATAGGATTTTTTTGGCAATTGCACCTCTAAGTCCTCTATAGCATTTGTTTGCCAGCGTATATGTAGTACTGCTTTTTGTTCACTACGTAGTTTTTCAACAGTAATATCCTTAACTAGAAGTCGTAAAATACGCTTTCGATCTCTTGCACTTGTTGATTCTGCATTCCATAAGCGTGGTAAGTCCTGAGCTAGTGCCAACACTTTCTCTTTTTGTTGTTTTGTAGCTGTAAGTACATCATTTTTCTTATATTCATCATATTGATTCTGTGCTTCTTCCAATGCTATTAAAGCTTCGTTCCAACGTTTCTCCAATGTTCCAGCTACTAGGCGATTTGATGGGTCTACTTCTTCATAACGTCTCTGTGCCAGTTGTACTTCATAATCTGCTCTTTTTATCTGCATTTGCCATTGTTTATCTAGCATGTGACCTCGTTGCTCCAATTCTTCAAATGCTTTTACGGCAATCTCAATTTGCGCAGGTTCCATGACTTCCAATACTCTTTTTACGATAGCTTCATCCAGAGGATTTCCATAAACAGAAAAACAACTCTTACTATCTTCTCCCCACTTCTTTTTCCAATTACATTCATAAACAGCAAGAACACCACCTTTGCTCTTATACCTTACAGTAAGACGACAGCCGCAGTAACTACAAATTAATAATCCCTGCAATAATCCCAATCCTTCTCGTACTGCTGTAGGTAGCATATTCTCTTCTCCACTGGTTTGATTATTTGCTAAAACCTTTTTATTTGCTACATATTCTTCCCACGTTATATAACCTTCGTGGTGGTTTTTTATCATTGTATGCCAGGCTTCTGTCGGTAGGCGAACTACTGTTGTCTTGACCAATCCAGTACTTGATAATTTTTTCTGATATTTAAAGCGACCATAAACATAAGCTCCAGCATAAGAAGGGTTTTTTAATACTGAACATACCCTAGAATGTGTCAGTGCTCCCCATATTAACTTTCCTTTCCAAATACCACCATATGCTCGTTTTGGAAACTGTATTTTGTTCTTACCAAAATGATGTACTACTCCATAAGCACTGCCCTTTTCTTTAAATACTTTAAACAATAATTGAATCACACTTCTTACTTGCTCATTATCGTCAAATCTAGTATTACCTTCATCATCATAGCAAAATCCTACTGGGAGAGGAAATCGAAGCTCTCCTTTCTTAGCCTTATTTACCTTACCTCCTAAAAGTCTAGCACGGATGAAATGCAACTCTGCGTGTGATATCGTTCCTTTTAGCCCAAGTACCAATTGGTCGTTGAAGTCATTAGGATTGTAACAACCATCTTCATCTATAATCAATGTATCTGTTAAAGCACATAATTCCAGTAATCTATGCCAATCACTGCAAGATCTAGATAATCTCGACGCTTCCAGTACAAACACGGCTCCTACTTTTCCCATTGATACATCAGCAACTAATATTTTAAAATCTTCTCGATTATTAGCTTGAGCTCCTGAAATCCCTAAATCATCATCTAAAACTCTTATGGCATTCTGAGACCATCCCATTTGTTGCGCTTTATCTTTCAGTTTATACTGCCTTTCAGTACTCTCCTGATTGAGCCTTACCTGTCCCATTGTTGATTGCCTTAAATAAACGTATGCTGGTTTTAATATATGGTGGTTCTGAATTTTGTGTGCTGTCATTATTAATATCCTCCGTTTTAATCAATTGTTGTTCCACTATTAAATACTCATGCAACATGTTTGCTATACAAATAGCTATCCTGGTAGCATCTACTGATATTACGGAGGTTTTTCCTTCCAATGGCATAATTTCTTTCCTATAATCGTTTCTGTGTTAGTCATTAATCAACCTCTTTGCTATTTTTAGCTTGATCAAGATTGGTAACTAATTTAACTAACTGCTGAAGATGGGAAAACGATAAAATAGGCGATAAATCAGTAAGGGTTTGATAAAGATTAGGATCTGCTTTGTCTGTCCAATCACGTGGAATGCCTACTGTACCACGCGTCAACGTTTTCAAACTAAATATATCCCGATTATTAAAGTTTTTTGTTGATAATATTTGAAAACTTTTCCCCTTCCATGGATGGAATGGATGAGTAATAGTAGCGTATCCCGAATATCGACTGGACTTAGGTGCAGTTAATTCTAACCATGAGCAACCCAAGTACACTGTATTAAAGCAGTGCGTGCCATTTTCGACCCTCGTTTGGTAATCCTTCCAATCGTGCACTGTTGATTAGATTGAGAAACATATGGTACAACTCCAAAATAAGCAGTGAGTTTTTCAGGATCGCGAAAGTCATTAATATCACCAATTGTTGTAATAAAAACAGCTGCAGAAATTACACCAATGCCTTTAATGCTAATGAGATTATAAAATCCAGGAAGCTGTTTAACAAAAGTTTCAATTTCCTTTTCAAGTTTCTTGAGGCTTTCTCGTATAGCTTCTAGGTGATAGCTGATCACTTCAATTTCAACTTTTTCCAAATGACACCAATTATGTTTTTGAATAGCACGTTTAAACCCCGTTTTGGTTGTCAGTGCTTCCTTTTTAATTTTTATTCCGTGGTAATTAAAAAGACTGTGCATTTTGTTAATCAAAGATATCCGTGATTTTACTAACTGTTCTCTTGTTTTAAGAAGAGAAACTAATTGCTGATATTGTGTGTTTTTGCATCTTGCTTCAGGCAGCATATCCTTGCTTAGAAAAAAAGCAATAGCTCTTGCATCATGCTTATCTGTCTTGTGTACAGAACGGCGAATAACTTCGAATTGCAAAGGAGCAATTATTACCACACGCTTGACGTAAGGTAACACTTCATCATAAAAGAAACAGCTGTTACCTGTTGCTTCTAAAGCTACTTCATCTGTTGGCTGAAGATTCTCAATAAAATTGTTTATATCCTGCAAGCGAAACGTGCGAATATATTCTGGTTTTTCTTGCTCTAAATAACAGGCAGTGAAGCTATTTGTATGTAAATCAACTCCAATGTAACGCATACTTTTTCCTCCAATTGCATAATAATATATCAGAGTAGAATATTGCCGGTTGATCCAAACTCCTATACGCGGTCACCGAATTTTATGGGCCGCACGATGGTTTTCGGTGGCAGGTGCGGTTAATCTAAAGTACGAGGTCTTCTTTCACTGCATATAAAAGCAGAGGGAGCCTCAAGCTTTGCCCAACCTGCTACCTATCCACTCTGAGAAGTTATTATCTTCTCATGCTCTCAACCGAGCAATAACTATTCATATCATCTAAAGTAATTTTTTTCTGTCACAATTATGTGATCAATTAACTCTATCTCCATGCTACTGCACGCTAATGATAGGATTTTGGTTAAACTTATATCGTGCTGTGATGGTTTTGCACTTCCTAAGTGGTTGTGTGCTATAACCATTGCAGTTGCTCCTACTAGTAGTGCTCTTTTTATTACTTCTCTCGCATATAGAGGTGTTTTATCTACTGTTCCCTCTTGAGTGTACTCATCGATAATACGAGATTTCTTGTTCAAATAAATAACACGAAAGTTTTCTATACTTAATTGGCCTATTGTTACTCTTAAGTATTCTATCAATTTTTTCTGATTCTCAATTATTGGCAGTTCTTCCAGATCTTCTCTGAGCATTCTTTCAATTGTTTCCCTCACACACATAATACTTGCTATTGCTGAATCGTTCATACCAGTTACACTTTTCAGCTCATGAAAGTCAGCGCTAATCACCTTACCAATACTCTTGAACAGCTCTAATAATCTTTCTGCAACTTCTTTATTTTCCCCATTATTAAATGAAGAATATAAAATAAGCTCCACCAGCTCAAGATCAAGTAATGACGACCTACCTTTGCTTGCTAATACTCTTTTTTCCAGTTCTGTTTTTCTTTTGTTTTCACTATTATTCATAAAATTACCTATTTATTAACGACTAAACAAATTCAATTATTTACTCTGCTTTTTGGCAGTGGTGGCCATAAAGCCATGGATTTTCAAGAAGATCAAGTCATTTTTAAATTTTTTTTTGCAATTTTATTTATTAATAATAGTAGTAAGTATATTATTACTTTTTTGTTTATTACCTATATTCTTTGTTTAGTATAAATAATCTTTATAAGACTTGATTAGTCACAAGAAGCATGTTATATTAATCTTTTACTCATGATTGAGGTTATATACTAATATAAAGATTCGGAGGGTATTATGAGCAAACGTAAAGTAAAAACTACTATTTCTACAGATTTATTGAAAAACGTAGCTAAAGGTCTAGCAGCTAATCTAGCGCGTACTTCAAAAACAAATAAGAAACAACTGGGCTATCCTGGAGCACTTAACCCATTTCAATCAGCTCTAAGCAAAATCAGGTTAAATGAGCATGAAAACTTGAAATTAAGTGCATTTTTGGAAAAAGCTATTATGGCTAAAACCATAGATGAATTGGGAAAAGTGGTCGATGAGACACTGGAATCAGGGATAAGAATAAATGCACCTAACGAGGATGGCTTTAGCTTTTCTCATGTTTCGGTACTTAAAATACTTGACAGTAAATTCATTGGAAGTAAGCAAGAAAGTATCATTAGGAAATTGGCACTAAACGGAGCAGATTTTGATGAACTAGACGATGAAAAAACAATTGAAATTTGCAATAAGATAAAGATGGAAGTTGAGCCACAAGTACACAATCGGCTCGCAAAACTTAGACAAGTTGCAGAGAATGCTACTGCTACAGGAAGTGTTGAAAATGTGGAAATAGACAATCAAACTTTCCATATAGAATTCTCACAAAATAGCAAAGTTGAGATTGCAAAAGTCGTTGAAGGTGCAAGAAGTTTAGGCCTCAGCAATGGTCACTTAGAGCTCGGAAGTAATATCATAAAAATAGGAGAAGGCGAGCTAGAAATTAAAACCGGAGAAAATGGTGAAAGAAATTATTCAGATATTTCAGATAATAGCTCCTTTACAATAACTTTTCCTAGCAGCTTGGGAGAATTACACGTCAGAGTTTACCAAGATGTGAAAAATTATGATCAAATACAAGTTAGCGTAGAAAACAAAGAGCTATGGGATGATCTGCAAGAAACAGGGGAAATTATAGGTAACGGATGCCTATTTGGTGGAACATCTGTCAAAGCAGCAATAGAGAAAGGAAGTTTTGTAAGATCTGGCCGGTGGGGTAATCCAAAAACTACAGAGACAATCAAACACGCTGAGCCTAAAAGCAACGAAACCATATTATGGGCTGATAAAGTAAGTGGTAAAGAAACTTCTCATTTAGAACGTTAATCCCTGGGAAAAGACTTTATCACTAAACGAGCTGATCCCTGTAATTCTTTCTTGATTTTTCTGTAATCTGCTATGAGCTCTACTATTTCTCTACCTTCTGTATCACTTTCATCGTCTTCATGTAAGTCCGAAGACATATCAATAAAAAAGTCCGATACACCAACTGAAAGAACTTTTGCTAACTCATATAGCCGACTTGCTGAAATTTTAGCTTCAGCTCTCTCGTATTTCATTATTTGGCTAGATGAAATGCATAACTTTTCTCCCAATTGCATCGTTGTCAATCCACGTGCTCGCCTCCACAGCCTTATTTTTTTACCTATTATTATATCAAGAGAGTTCATACCACACTATAACCACTTGAAGAATATATTACAATCCTCTACTAAAAAAATCTATTTGAGTAAAGTGTCATGAAATTTACTGTTACTTCACCAACTTCACAATTTGATTTAAGAAATATTAAGGATGTTAGAATTGTATTGGTAAAAATAATCAACACTATAGTACAAAGAGATTCTTGGTCCCAAGAAGAAGTAGCTGAAGTTCTTAAAGTTAATCAACCAACGGTATCTAGATTAAAACATCTAAAAATTTCAAGCTTTTCTTTAGAGCGTATTTTTCTTTTTTTATTGAGATTGAATTGCGATTTAAATTTAGTAATAAATAGACCAGAGTATATAACAACTATAAAAGTACGATCTAACATAAAAAATGTAAGAATAGATATTATGAGCTATATAACAAGCATAATTGCTAAGTATCAATTGACTCAGGTAGAGGCAGCAGAGGTCATGCTTATAAATCGTGTGTCCAGGAAAGGCACGTATGTTCAGTGGGAGTCAGACCCACCAGGATAAGAGTCGGAGTCCTGTAGCTAGGGTAGCAATGTGGAGGGAAACCAAAATGTTGAAGCCTACCGACAACGTTATCGTAGGATAATGGCGAATTACTAGGCCGTAGTGAAAACGAACACATAGGTGGCCTCGAAAAGCAAAGTACTGAAGGCTGAACCAACGGTTTACTGGTGAAGGCAAAATAGGCAGTTGAAATGCGGCTGATACAACTGTTCTACTTCAGCGGGGTGTGAGTGATGGCATGGTAATGAGGACATACAAAGCAACTGGAGAAGCCCTCCTCATCCAAAGGAGAAATACCTTGGAGCGGTAGGTTCTATAACTGGAAAACAGGAAATGAACCGAAGATGAGAGGGTGGCGGATGGGTGTGTAGTAGTGATGAAGTGAGGTAACGCTCATGGAGCAAAGGCACCCTACTAGTAGGAATCTTTTAACAAAAGGGAGGTAAAGGTAAAAATGATAAAAATGCCAATTAAATTACAAGACCTGAGAAGAAAGATATATACCAAAGCGAAGGCAGAACCGGAATGGCGATTCTGGGGAATCTATGTTCACGTCTGTAAGATGGAAACACTAGAAGAAGCATATAAGCTGACAAAGAAGAGTAATGGGGCACCAGGAATTGATAAGGTGACATTCGAATCGATAGAAGCAGAAGGCTTAGAAAAGTATCTCCAACAAATAAGACACGAACTAATAACCAAAACCTATAGCCCAAATAGGAACCGTAGGAAGGAAATACCAAAAGCTGGAGGAAAACTCAGAGCATTGAACATACCCATGGTTAGAATTAACTGCACCTAAGTCCAGTCGATATTCGGGATACGCTACTATTACTCATCCATTCCATCCATGGAAGGGGAAAAGTTTTCAAATATTATCAACAAAAAACTTTAATAATCGGGATATATTTAGTTTGAAAACGTTGACGCGTGGTACAGTGGGCATTCCACGTGATTGGACAGACAAAGCAGATCCTAATCTTTATCAAACCCTTACTGATTTATCGCCTATTTTATCGTTTTCCCATCTTCAGCAGTTAGTTAAATTAGTTACCAATCTTGATCAAGCTAAAAATAGCAAAGAGGTTGATTAATGACTAACACAGAAACGATTATAGGAAAGAAATTATGCCATTGGAAGGAAAAACCTCCGTAATATCAGTAGATGCTACCAGGATAGCTATTTGTATAGCAAACATGTTGCATGAGTATTTAATAGTGGAACAACAATTGATTAAAACGGAGGATATTAATAATGACAGCACACAAAATTCAGAACCACCATATATTAAAACCAGCATACGTTTATTTAAGGCAATCAACAATGGGACAGGTAAGGCTCAATCAGGAGAGTACTGAAAGGCAGTATAAACTGAAAGATAAAGCGCAACAAATGGGATGGTCTCAGAATGCCATAAGAGTTTTAGATGATGATTTAGGGATTTCAGGAGCTCAAGCTAATAATCGAGAAGATTTTAAAATATTAGTTGCTGATGTATCAATGGGAAAAGTAGGAGCCGTGTTTGTACTGGAAGCGTCGAGATTATCTAGATCTTGCAGTGATTGGCATAGATTACTGGAATTATGTGCTTTAACAGATACATTGATTATAGATGAAGATGGTTGTTACAATCCTAATGACTTCAACGACCAATTGGTACTTGGGCTAAAAGGAACGATATCACACGCAGAGTTGCATTTCATCCGTGCTAGACTTTTAGGAGGTAAGGTAAATAAGGCTAAGAAAGGAGAGCTTCGATTTCCTCTCCCAGTAGGATTTTGCTATGATGATGAAGGTAATACTAGATTTGACGATAATGAGCAAGTAAGAAGTGTGATTCAATTATTGTTTAAAGTATTTAAAGAAAAGGGCAGTGCTTATGGAGTAGTACATCATTTTGGTAAGAACAAAATACAGTTTCCAAAACGAGCATATGGTGGTATTTGGAAAGGAAAGTTAATATGGGGAGCACTGACACATTCTAGGGTATGTTCAGTATTAAAAAACCCTTCTTATGCTGGAGCTTATGTTTATGGTCGCTTTAAATATCAGAAAAAATTATCAAGTACTGGATTGGTCAAGACAACAGTAGTTCGCCTACCGACAGAAGCCTGGCATACAATGATAAAAAACCACCACGAAGGTTATATAACGTGGGAAGAATATGTAGCAAATAAAAAGGTTTTAGCAAATAATCAAACCAGTGGAGAAGAGAATATGCTACCTACAGCAGTACGAGAAGGATTGGGATTATTGCAGGGATTATTAATTTGTAGTTACTGCGGCTGTCGTCTTACTGTAAGGTATAAGAGCAAAGGTGGTGTTCTTGCTGTTTATGAATGTAATTGGAAAAAGAAGTGGGGAGAAGATAGTAAGAGTTGTTTTTCTGTTTATGGAAATCCTCTGGATGAAGCTATCGTAAAAAGAGTATTGGAAGTCATGGAACCTGCGCAAATTGAGATTGCCGTAAAAGCATTTGAAGAATTGGAGCAACGAGGTCACATGCTAGATAAACAATGGCAAATGCAGATAAAAAGAGCAGATTATGAAGTACAACTGGCACAGAGACGTTATGAAGAAGTAGACCCATCAAATCGCCTAGTAGCTGGAACATTGGAGAAACGTTGGAACGAAGCTTTAATAGCATTGGAAGAAGCACAGAATCAATATGATGAATATAAGAAAAATGATGTACTTACAGCTACAAAACAACAAAAAGAGAAAGTGTTGGCACTAGCTCAGGACTTACCACGCTTATGGAATGCAGAATCAACAAGTGCAAGAGATCGAAAGCGTATTTTACGACTTCTAGTTAAGGATATTACTGTTGAAAAACTACGTAGTGAACAAAAAGCAGTACTACATATACGCTGGCAAACAAATGCTATAGAGGACTTAGAGGTGCAATTGCCAAAAAAATCCTATGACAGATGGAGGCATTCAGATGATATAATTGATCGGATAAGACAGCTATCGAAAACAATGACTGATGAACAAATTATTAGTTTGTTAAACCAAGAGGGGCTGACAACAAATAAAGGTAATCCTTTTACTATAAAAAGTATGAAATGGATTCGATTTAAACATAAGATCCCAGCACTATGTAATCAAAAATCTGAAGAAGAGTTATCAGTGAAACAAGTTGCAGAAAAATTCAATGTCAGTCATTACGTAGTACGTTATTGGATTGAACGTAAGTTTATTAATGCACGACGTATTGGTGAAAGGTTCTGGATATCGATAAGTTTAGAACAAGAACTGGAGTTAAAAAAACGTATTGAGAGCTCTTCTAAAATAGCAATTGCAAGGTTGAAATCACAAAAACAAATTGAAGGAGGTGTATTATGAAGTTATCGTGCTATACGTTATAGTCCTTACTTGAAAAGTTTCTATGAAAATGTGAAAAAAAGGCGTGGTTCTGCTAAGGCCATTATTGCTACTGCTAGGAAATTCCTGACAACCATTTTCTATACGCTTAAAAAGAACTGGATTTTTAAAGATTTCACAAAATTTGAATTTTTTATTGGATAATAATCGTGAAGGAAAATATGGAACCTTAGTTTTATAAGCTAATGAATATGTGCATAAGTACTTAAAATATGTGGGGACATACTTATACACATATTCATTAGCTACATTAATTTAAAAAAGATTAATTAAAAACTTGGTGTTTTTGTTGCCAATGAAACAACTTTTGATTGAATCAGATGGCACAGTAATAAATAAAAAATTGTATTAGAGCTGAATTTTATATCAGAAAATGTTTTGGGTAATGCAAAAAATCATTATTGACTTTTATGCAATTTAGAGCTGCTGAGAAATTGCTGACAGAAATTTTCTACACACTTAAAAATAACTGGGTTTTTAAAGATTTTACAAAATATGAAATTTATAATTGACAACAATCATAGGAGCTTTGCTGAAAATAATTTATTATAGTAAGATTTATGGATCAACTATGAAATTACTATCGTGGACATCTGTGCAGGTGCAAGAACACTGTGAAAGTTTGGATAACAAAGAAAAACAAGAGCTTTACAGGCAGGTACTGAAGAAAGCAAAAGATGCAATTGAAAGTAATGACATTAGTCAGTTGAAAAAACTTAGCGAAGTTACAGTTGTAATGGAAGAAGTCTGCGAAAAAGAACTGATAAAATCCTGTGATGATGAAAATCCACTGAGGGAAGCAAATATTGTGGTAGAAAATAAGGGTCTAACTAATTATTTGTTTAGTCTCGGTGGCTCATCAAAGCTCTACGACTTGAGAGAAAATAAAGAAGAAGCACTTTACCAAGCAATCAAATCGAATGACGTTGAGTTGGTGAAGCATTTATTGACAATTTTGCTGCCTGAAAAAATAAACAAGATGGATTTGGACTATCTACATGAGAAACTATCCAAAGCTTATGAAGAGCCGAATCTTTCAGAGGATATGAAAATTTACCTTGAAAATAAGATAAGGCTTTATGGCTTTCTGTGTGGCTGTAAGAATAATATTGGTGCTATAGAATTATTTGCAAACCGGCCAGAGGCTGATTATGAGATAGATAGGCTTCTGCTTTTTGTAATTATGGACTAGAACCTTTTTTAATTCTGTAGATAAATTCTCTACGTCTACATTATTTTTCCTACTTATGCATTCAATTACTAACAGATTTTTATTTCCTTCAAAAGCATCTACTACATGACTCTGGAGACGCAGCACAGAATCTATGGGCATGAAAATGTAGCTACCACTTTTATAGATATTGTTTAAAATCTGACATACCTTAATAGCGCTTAATGTATTTTGTTCGGTAATAACATTGAAAATTTGTTTATTGGAATTTTCAGGAGTGAGAAAATTCTTTAATTGTTCCTGAATTTCATCTTGCTCAAAACTAATACCAAACTCTGCAATCTTGATGCGATATTCCAAAGTAGAAGCGGCTAATGCTGACCCAGCAAGATTTTGTTGTGCTTGATCAAAAAAATCATTACTTTCTGTTAGATACTCACCATTCTTTCTTTTCCACCATTCCAGTACTTTATCCTTAACCTGAAGAAAAATCAAATCTATATCCTGATAGATTTATTTCGTAAAGCTGTCCACCAATACCTGAAGTTCCCTCTCTTTTATTATATTTTACTTCCTGAGCTGATAACTGTGAACCTGATGTTCCCTCTACCTGATTTGGGGATCTAAGTTTCAGCTCTGGTTGTTGATCTGATCTAGAGTTACGATTGCTAGATGATTGTTTTATTGGATCATTTATTTGACCAGAGATTCCCAACTCTTGTTGTCTATCTGACCTAGGTTGACGATTACTATAAGGTTGCTGCTTATGCTCACCAGAATCAACTTTGCTTTGGACAAACTCATCAGAGCTTAAGCCCTGTCTCACGTTAGATACTTTTGCAGGAAGTTGATGTTGAGAAGAATCAGCTCTATTATTAATAGAATCAATAGGCTGGTTATCTAAGTTAGGATGTTGAACTGGATTATTAACTTGGTCAAAAGTTCCTGGTTCCGATTGTCGGTCTGATCTAGGCTGGCGATTATCAGAAGAAGACTGCTGAAGTTGTTGCTGAATCGCATTTCTAATTCTTTCTTTATTAAGTATTGGTTCAAAATGATTTGTGCCTCTATTTATAATACGAATTGTATCAACTTCATTATAATCTATATCATCTACAGATCTAGATCCTGATCCATCAACAACCTGATTCGACCACCCTACAATAGGCAACTTTTCAACAATATGTAGCTCAATGCTATATTCCTTACAAATTAACTGACCCTCGATATCAGGCCTTCCCCATATAGGTACTTGTAATGTATTTCCATATTTTAAATTAGTTAATGATTGATATAAAGTAGGATTATTAATTCGAATCTGTTCTATATCTTCAAAAGTATACTCAATACTAGCTAAATAAATATTCCAGAGTTCATCATCACTAATATCAGAATTTGGAACAATTACTGTAGGATCTTGAATACTCCTAGCATCTCTTATAACTTTACCCCTTAACTGCTGATTATCTATAGCAAGCCTTTTACAAACTTCTCTTAGGGATTTTACAGTAAAGTCCATTTCAGGCTTTAGTTGTTTAAGTCCTTGTGCAATTGAATCAAAAAAACAGTCTCCTCCACCTATTGCTGATTTTATTTCAAAATTGCCTGGTAAGGCTAGATTATCTGCGGAGCGTTTAAAACGTTTTAAGTTAGGTTTTTGTTTCAAATCTTTAGCTATTTGCTCTATGTGCTGCTCCTCTTCTGATAGATAGTTAGCTCCTGAATTAATCCCTTCTTTTTTTAGATAATCTGTTGGATATTGTGTTTTTAGCATAGAAGCCCCTTAATTGCTTTCACTACTCAAACCCACTATGCTAAGCTTGGCTATATAGTAATCAGGAAAATCAGCGGTGCAAGTTTTTAATGCATATTTTTGCATTTTATTTTCATGCTGTTTTTTTACGTTTTTGTGTTGCAAATCAGTGCTAATAAAAAAGCTGATATTTACCAATTTACTTTAGATTTTAAAATTTGGTTGTTCTCTTTCTCAGATAGGTAGGTACTTTTATGTAAATAGATACTACCAAAAACTTAAGAAATATAGCCTATTTCACCCATTTTACATAACGCCCGTGAGAGCAAGTTTTTTTAGCACGGTAACCTCCACCATTTATGTACAGTGGATTTTCCTATATCGTAGTTCTAAAATATTCCAAAACACCGCGCGGTAGCCAACTTTTACACGTTACAAGTTTTGTTTCTCACAGAAGTTCAGTAATAATGCAAGTCTTGGCTAAGTACTGTTCCTACGCCGTTATCTGTGTATTCAAAATCTTGTTGTTCAGGCACATGATAATATGACTTGTCCTTTGCCATCTCTGCTAATGTTTCCAGTGTTGTTTGTAACTTTTGTACTTTTGCAGCTAGTTGTGTGTTTTTCTCCCTCAGTTCATCAATGGTAGCCTTATACTTATTTTCTTGCTCTGTATTTTGTTGTGCAATTTGCTTTTCAAGTTCTTCAACAGTACTTTTACACTCATTTTTCTGGTCCTCATTTTGCTGTTTAAGTTGTTCAATGTTATTTTTGCAGTCTTTCTCCTGTTTTGAATTGAGTTCTTTGAGTTGATCATTCTGATTTTCAAGCTCATGAATATCATTGTCACACTTGGTTTTCTCCTCCTCATTTTTCTGTTTAAGTTGTTCAACAGTATTTTTGCAGTCTTTCTTCTGCTGTGAATTCATTTCTTTGAGTTGTTCATTCTGATTTTCAAGTTCATCAACATCACTGTTACACTTGGTTTTCTCCGCTTTATTTTGCTTTTCAAGTTGCTCAATAGTACTTTTACACTCTTTCTCCTGACCTTCATTTTTCTGTTGAAGTTGTTCAATGTTATTTTTGCACTCTTTTTCTTGTATTTTGAGCTTTTCTTGACAAGTATCTTGCTCATGTTTTTTGTTATCTTTGTGATCATTGAATACAAGCGCACTTTTTAGTATGTTATTCAGTGCTGCATTGTATGGTTTACAATGGTCATGCTTTATACCTAATTCATTGACAAAATGATGTGTAGGATTTATAATAGTGCCATCTTCATAAGAGAAATAAGAGTGATAATCTCCATTTTGATTTTTGACTATGGTGATGTATTTAAAATTACCATAAACACCTTTTGATGTCCAATTATAGTCGGACGACGACATTGTACTAATGACATCATGAAAGAACATTATACCAGCAGTGTATAATAGGCAAATTTTCTTTCCTCCTGTTTCTGCAATGAAGGTTATAGGACTTTTTTCATATTGCTGCGTATCTAGTGGTGGTGATCTGTGTATACCAAGAACTAGCGAATCATCAGTAGTGTATTTACTAAGATCATAATCAGCACCACAGTATGCAAAGTGATGCATTTATCGTCTTCACAGAGGGTTAGCTGATACTCGCCATTGCTATCAGGCTTCACTTTCACCTTAATTTTTTCATAATCAAGCTTACCTGTATCTATCTTGTTTCCCTCACATTCAGTAAAATAACAAAGTTCAAGAGATCCCATGTCCATTGAATATGCACCAAGATATAGACCTGGATTTATTTCTTCTCCACTCTCTATATCTATAAATCTCGCTTTGTAATACTCATTGAGATAGGGTGCATAATCTCTATCTCCTACTATGGTATACTTTGGACCTTTTTCAATTCTAAAAATACGTTTGTTTTCAGTCATATATTTTTCGCTAAATTAATAAAAATATTAACAGAATTATATTGATTTATTATTAAATTGATATAAAACGCATATTATACCAACTCCAATCAACAAGCTGAAAATGGTGGTTTGAAAAACGCTTGTAAAGCAGATAGAGAATCTATTTCTTCAGCAACTTATCACGCGATGCATTTAACTTTTGTGCAAAATATTCTGAGCCGCCTTTGTCTGGGTGAACTAATTTCATTAAATATAGAATTTATTTAAGAAATTTATCTTATTTCTTGTAAAAAAAAGAAAAATATAAAAATACTTGACTTATTAGATGCTTATTGGCATAATATTACTAGTTTATTAATTATATAGGTAAAAATATATGTGTGTTTTTTGGACAAATGATACAGAGATTAGCGTGTATGCTAAAGAAGTTGATTATAATACTACTATCAAAGTATCTTTAACTTTCGAAATAAGCTCAAAAGATATTGCTGGTTATACGATTGAAGACAATCATGACCTTATCAATACACTCGTTTGCGAAATGTTAGTTAGCACAATTCAAGTAGAAACTTTCATTAACTTTGAAGAAATAAGAAGTGACGAAAGATTTGGTAATGAAAGACTATTTAGCGAAGAAGCTATAGCGGAAATAAAACAATTTATGGAAGATTATCCTGATGGTTTTAAAGAAGGTGGTAATAAAGATAAAAGCGCAGAAACAATTACTGACGGCTTTCCAATAAAAGTAGAAATGGTTTTGGAAGTAAATTTGGCAAATGATAATCATACAGAAGAATTTCACATAGAAGTAAATGGTGAAGTTGTAGATGTAAATGAATTAATGTCAATGGTAAATGAGCATCACCAACCTTTAGATAACTGGGCTTATGAGTTTCCAGTTGACTATATGTCAGTTGCATAAACAATATATCAGCGTGTCTAGTGATAAGTTACTATTTCTTGCAATAACTTATCACGTGCTGCATTTAACTTTTGTGCAAAAATTCTGAGCCGCCTTTGTCTGGATAAACTAATTTCATTAAATATAGAATTTATTTAAGAACTTTATCTTATCTCTTATAAAAAAAAGGAAAAAATATAAAAATACTTAACTTATTATTCATTTATTAGTATAATATTACTAGTTTATTAATTAAATAAGTAAAAATATATATGTGTTTTTTGGACAGATGATACAGAGATTAGCGTGTATGCTAAAGAAGTAGATTACAATACTACGGTCAAAGTATCTTTAACTTGGGAAATAAGCTCAAAAGATATTGCTGGTTGTAAGATTGAAGACAGGAATAACCTTCTCTATGAGCTCTTTGGCAAAATGTTAATTAGCAAAATTCAAGTAGAAGCTTTCATTAACTTTGAAGAAATAAGAAATGACGAAAGACTTACCGAAAGATTGAGTGAAAGCTCTATCGAGGAAGGTATAGCGGAAATAAAACAATTTATGGAAGATTATCCTGATGGTTTTAAAGAAGGTGGTAATAAAGATAAAAGTGCAGAAACAATTACTGACGGCTTTCCAATAAAAGTAGAAATGGTTTTGGAAGGAAATATTGACAGCTTTCCAATAACATTAGAAACGGTTTTGGAAGGAAAGATGGAAAATTGGACAGAGGAATTTCACATAGAAGTAAATGGTAAAGCTGTAGATGTAAAGGAATTAATGTCAATGATAAATGAGCATCACCAATCTTCAGATGACTGGGCTTGTGTGTTTCCAGTTGACTATATGTCAGTTGCATAAACAACATCTCAGCAGTCCTAGTGATAAGTTACTATTTCTTCAGCAACTTATCACGCGCTGCATTTAATTTTTGTGCAAAAATTCTGAGCCGCCTTTGTCTGGGCGAACTAATTTCATTAAATACAGAATTTATTTAAGAAATTTATCCTATTTCTTGTAAAAAAAAGAAAAATATAAAAATACTTGACTTATTAGATGCTTATTGGCATAATATTACTAGTTTATTAATTATATAGGTAAAAATATATGTGTATTTTTTGGGAAAATAATGAAGGAATTAGAGTGTATGCTCAAGAAGTTTATCGTGGTACCGCGATCAAAGTATCTTTCGCTTGGGAAATAAACTCAAAAGATATTGCTGGTTGTAAGATTGAAGACAATAATGACCTTCTTCTTGCACTTGAGCACATGCCAGTTACAAGAATTCAAGTAGCAGCTTTCATTGACTTTGGAGACATGAAAAATGACGAAAGATTTAGCGAAAAAGATATAGCGACATTAAAACAATTTATGAAAGATTATCCTGATGGTTTTCAAGAAGGTTGTTTTAAAGAAGGTAGAGATTGTTGGAAAGACTATGGTGATAAAGATAAAAGTGAAAAAACAATTACTGATGGCCTTCCAATAATGGTAGAAGTGATTTGGGAAGGAAATTTGGAAAAAAATTGGACAGAGGAATTTCGCATAGAAGTAGGTGGTAAATCTGTAGATATAGATGTAAATAAATTAATGTCAATAGTAAATGAGTATCACCAATCTTTAGATGACTGGGCTTGTGAGTTTCCATTAGTTGACTATATGTCTGCTGCATAAACAACATCTCAGCAGTCCTAGTGGTAAGTTACTGCTTTTTTAGTAACTTATCACGCGCTGCATTTAATTTTTGTGCAAAATATTCTGATCCGCCTTTGTCTGGATGAACTAATTTCATTAGATTTTGATATGCTTTATTGATTTCATTTTCATTTGCTTCGGAGCTTAATCCTAGCACTCTAAACGCCTCACCTCTAGACATGTTATCGCTGCTCAAATTGGTGTGATTTTGAGCATAACTTTTACTATTATTAAATTCATTCAAAAATTTATTTAATATAGAATTCATCAAGAAATTTATCTTATTTCTCCTTGTAAGAAAAAGAAAAAACACAAAAATACTAGGCAAAATAAATGTAACTATTATAAATACCAAAAAAAGGAAAAAGATGAATGACATGTATATTTTTTTATCATTTTATGATTAAATAGTAACAACTATAATTGTAATGGTAAATAACATGTTCATTCAGATTGAAGAAACACCAAATCCAAACACATTGAAATTCCTTCCTGGGTTTGCAATTCTGAGCGATGGAGAAACTGCTGACTTTTCAAACGCAAATGAAATAAAAAACTCTAAGTTAGCAGCAAATCTTTTTCATGTAGAACATGTGGTAAGAGTGTTCTTTGGTCATGATTTTATTTCAGTGACAAAATTGGGTGAAGTTAATTGGGATATATTAAAAGTGGAAGTTTTAACTACAATAATGGATCACTTTACTTCAGGTGGAAAAGCACTAGATAAAGAAGGCGCTCATGACGATAATGCAACAGATGAAGAATTTTTCGATGAGAATGACATAGAAATTGTAAATAGAGTAAAAGAATTGATGGAAAGTTATATTAAACCTGCAGTTGCTCAAGACGGTGGTGACATAAAATTTCGTGGTTATAAAGACGGAATAGTTTATGTTGAACTTCAAGGAGCTTGCTCTGGATGCCCAAGTGCTGCAATTACTTTAAAGCAAGGAGTGGAGAATATGCTGAATTATCACATACCAGAGGTTGCTGGCATAGAAACTATGAATTAATGTTATGAATAATCAGACCGTCCGTGGAACAAAAGATCTTTTATTTGATGAATGGTATAAGCTTAAATACATCCAAGAAATAGCAAACAAAATATCAAGCTTATACGGGTTTCTACCTGCTCAAACTCCAATATTTGAATACACAGAAGTCTTCACAAAAACTTTAGGTGATAGCTCAGACATTATTACTAAGGAGATGTATACCTTCACCGATAAAGGGGGAAAGAGCATAACCCTACGCCCTGAGTTCACTGCAGCAATTGTTAGGCTATTGATCGAAAAAAAATTACAAACGCCGATAAAATTATTTTCAACAGGGCCTGCATTCCGCTATGAAAGGCCACAAAAGGGAAGACAAAGACAATTTCATCAAATAAATTTTGAAGTTTTTGGCATAGAAGATCCAAAAGCTGATGCTGAATTGATTTCGCTTGCCCAACACTTACTTACTGAGTTTGGTATGGACAAAAATGTAAAACTGGAAATCAACTCCTTAGGCGATGGTGAAACAATACTCAAGTATAGAGAAGCTTTAATATCATATTTCAAAAAGTATCAAGATGATTTATCAGAAGATAGCAAAAATAGGCTGATCAAAAATCCACTCAGAATACTTGATTCCAAAGCTGAGCAAGATAGAAAAATAATTTTGAATGCACCTAAAATTAGTGACCACTATACAAAAGAATCTTCACATTTCTTTGGTCAGGTGTTAAATGGACTTCAAGCTCTTGATGTACCTTATACTATAAACAATAGGCTAGTTCGAGGTTTAGACTATTATTGCCATACAGTATTTGAATTTGTCACAGAAGATTTGGGTGCCCAAGGAGCGATTTTTGCGGGAGGAAGGTACGACAATTTAGTATCTTCAGTAGGTGGAAAACACACTCCAGCAATAGGATTTGCAGGAGGTATTGAGCGCATAATGGAATTAATCGCTTACTCTCCAAAGGAAGATAGGCCTATTTGTTTGATTCCAATTGGAACAAAAGCTGAGGAATATGCCTTTACACTTGCAAGGAAATTGCGCAGAAATGGTTTATATGTGAGTTACGAATATAGCGGATCACTTAAAAGTCGTATGAAAAAAGCAAATCAAGTGAATGCTAAAATTGCACTAATTTTTGGAGATGAAGAGCTACAGAGCAGTGCCATAAAAATAAAAAACATGGATACAGGAGAAGAGCAAACAATTGCTTGTGATGATATTATGAATCAGCTACAAAATGACTTGAACATGACATATGGCGGACGGAGTGGGATTTGAACCCACGGTACGCTTATCACGTACGTCAGTTTTCAAGACTGGTGCCTTAAACCGCTCGGCCATCCGTCCGCTTCTTTTCTACCACAATATTTGGTTTTAGGCAATCTATAAAAACTATATCCACTTCAAAATCTGCTTAATACCTAATGTATTTGAGGAGCGTAAGCAAATTTTAACGCAAAAATTACTATCTGAAAGCTGGTTATGCAAGCGGTCTATTTGCCGACACAAAAAGTGCTGAAGATACTACCCAATATTTCCTCAACATTAATAACCCCAGTAATTGTTCCAAGCTCAAGTGAAGCAAGTCTCAGGTCCTCAGAAATCAACTCAATTGGATTATCGACATTAAAATGCTGCAAATGCTCTAGTGCTTTCTGCATATAATTCCTGTGTCTTTGCCGAGTGATCACTGGAGTGTCTCTGTCATGCCCAAATTTTTCTTCTGCTTTTTCTTTAATTAAAGAGATTAATTTGTCTGTTCCAGTTCCTTTTAAAATCGAGATAGGCAAAAAATTTACATCACCAACCAATACGCTTTTGTCTTCAATTATATCATCAGCTTTGCTTAATATGTAAATAGTATCATGGTCCTTAGCATTGCAGCTAGTATTATTACGCCGTTCAAAAGGAAATAGCTCTATTCTCAAATCAGCTTCACAAGACCTTTTCTTCGCGCGACTTATGCCCTCTGATTCTATTGGATCTGAACTTTCACGAATTCCAGCGGTATCAGAAAGAATTATAGGGTATCCGCCAATGTCAATATGAGCTTCAAGCACGTCCCTTGTTGTACCAGCGTATTCAGAAACAATGGCAATATCACGTTTAGCCAAAAAGTTAAATAGTGTTGATTTACCGACATTTGGCTCACCAGTTATTACAACATGTAAACCTTCACGCAACCTTTCACCTCGTCTATTATCATTTAAATGCTCTTGTATAGATCGAATAAGTTCCTGCACTTCATTGTTCACTTTTTCCAATTCACTTTTCTCTATGGCAATATCCTCAGGAAAGTCTATATACGCTTCAATTTTAGACTGTATTTTTATCAATGCTTTCCTCCAACCACTGTATAATTTTTCAAGCTCTCCAGACATCTGCTTTATTGCCTGTTTTGCTTGCATTTTTGTCTCGGCATCAATTAAGTCTGCTATTCCTTCTATTTGAGTTAGATCAAATTTACCGTTTAGAAAGGCCCTAAGTGAAAATTCTCCAGGTTCAGCCATTACAAAGATTTTTGATAATTCCTCTAGGATTATTTTAATTACAGCTTTGCTTCCATGCACCTGCAGCTCTATCACATCTTCACCGGTAAAACTATTTGGAGCAGGGAAATAAATAATTATTCCATTATCTATTAATTCCTTTGAGCTATCATATAGATCAACTAAAGTAGCAAACCTTGGTGTGACATCTTTCTTGACGTTAAAATGATCTAAAGCCTTAAGCGCGTTCTGACCTGATATTCTAATTACCGCCACCCCTGATTTACCAAATGCCGTTGATAAAGCAAAAATAGTTTTATCTGTATTGACCATTGCTTAGCGTATTTCTTAGCAATGTTACACTTAAGTAGCCAGAATATCTAATTTAAAAATATTTAAAATTTTTACTTGTTATATTAGCTTATACTAATATAATGCTATTATGTTAACAAATTAAGGGTATTTATGAACATGTTGTATAAAAAACCACTACTCAAAACAGCAATTGTAACACTATTATTAACTTTTTTATCAAATTCGTCTTTTGCTTACACTGAATCACCATATGGATCTGTTCTTGAAAATGAGCATGATGAAGATTATTCGCACGATTACTCATATGATTACACAGATTCAGAAGAAGAGAGACCAAGTAATTTCTATATGAGTTTTAATTACAGTAAAACGATGCCTAAGGTTGGTCCATTCAACGTAACGGAAAATAATATTCAAAAAACAGAAAGTAGTAAGAATCTTGATTATAAAAATGATTTTGCAGGAAACGCTGCTATTGGTTATAGAACTGGGAATATGAGAGTTGAGCTTGAAGGTCATGCTTCGTCAGCAAATACACAGATTGAACTAAAGAACCAAAGAAAATCTATGATCAGTTTTGATGGCCCTGAAAAAGGGAAATCCTATGTTGTAAAAATTCTTACAAATGATGCTAAAGAAGTTTTTCATGGTAGTAAGCACGACTTTTCCGAATTTGAGCACACCGATCCTCAATATAAAAAGCTATTTGTAGACAACATTGAAATAACAAACGAAGGTTTTCAAAACAAGGCAGCAATGATTAATGCTTACTATGATTTTAAGAATAGTAGTAGTTTCACTCCATATTTGGGTGTAGGTGGCGGCCTGGCAAACATTAAATTTTTTGGCATGTCAAAAATGAAACCTGCCATTCAGGGTAAGTTTGGATTACATTACAATGTAAGTGATAAAGTTCAGTTGTCAGCAGGATATAGATACTTTACTGCTTTAAGTAGTAGCAGTTTTAGCAAGGTAATCAAGGATGAAGTTTCTTATCAAGTTCAAGAAAAACGTTACGATGCTCAAACTCAAAAATATTTATTTGATACTGTTAAAGTGGTAGATCTTTCAAAATCAGCAACTGTTGAAAGTAAATTTGTTAACCATGCTTTAGAAGTTGGTTTAATATTTAATTTTTAATTAGCGCACTGTGATGTGCTTGAATAACAAGATTTGCATAACAGTATGATTTATGCTAAGAATGGCATGTTAAGTAAATAGAGGTAAAAATGAAAAAGTTATACAACAAAGATTTAGGGCCTCTATTGAAAATATACTATAGAACTTCTAAAAGTATATGATGCAATTTAGAAAATCACTAACGTGATAAAATTAATGCTTTTTTAACTTTAATGACTTATATTCTAAAGCCTGTGTACAAGTAACGGATATTTTATGATGTGGGATGCCTCTTTGATGTCGACAGAATTTTCTAAAGGTAATAATGATAGAAACAAGCAGTTTCTTATACAAATTGCTGCTTGGCTTGTAGATAATACAGGATTAACTTTTGACCAAATAGCCAAGTGTTGCGAATTAACACTTAAAGACGTACAAGATATAGCTGATGAAGAAATAGACGTTGAAAAATATAACCCTATTATGTCTGGAGTAGTGACCCAGAAAGAACTTGATGATGCTGAAAAAAATCCAAATCAAGTGCCAAACTTGATTATGAAAAATATAAAAAAAAGAAGTAAAGTAATCGGTAATGCTTTTGGTTTTGCATCAGCAGCAAGACGTAGAGACAAACCTGATGCGATTTATTATTTAGTAAAAAAATTCCCTATTTTGGATAACAGTGTTATCGCTAAATTGATTAGCACCACAAATTGCACAGTGGAGCAAGTAAGAAACGGATCTCACCATAATATGCAAAACATAAAATCTCAAGATCCTGTCCTGCTTGGTCTATGCAGCCAAGAAAATTTAGAGGCAGAAGTGGAAAAAGCAAAAGTGGAAGAAGAAAAGCAAGAGAGATTAAAAAATATAAAAGACAACTTTTAGACCTTTTCGCCCAAGCTGTTGATTCTTCATTCTTATGAACTCTTACAGTTCAATTTCTCTTGATTATAAAATATCCGTTCCATCATAAGAATACCCTTCCCCCTTATTGCTATCATTACACCCATAAACACATTGAGAATATTTCACCATGAATTCGTTTAATTCCTCTACGCACTTGTTTATGCATCCTGCATTATTACTGTTACCAGTACCAGTATTAACATTGTTATTATTAATGTTAGTATTAGTATTGTTATTCTCAATATCTATATTAATGCTAGCATGTGCTTTTTGAGTGATGGTACTTTTCATGACTATTTCTCCTATAAATATTTATTTTAGCATAAAATAGTAAAATAATTAACAATATATCCACTTTACAATAACAACTGCTTATTTTTAAAATTGTTTAGTTTCTATAGCCAAATTAACTAGTAATTTTTATACGAAAAGTACATATACAATCCAACACTTATTGGAATAGTAAGCATATATATTATTCCTAAAATTGGTAGTGTCATCCATGGTTTACTGATGAAAAGTATTATGAATACTCCAAAAAACGACACAAATATGTAGGATAGATTTTTAGGAATATAAATATATTTTGCAGAGAAAGTTGGAATGTGACTTACAGAAAAAAATGAAACAGCCAGGAAGTAGAAAGCTATATTTCTTATATTGAAAAATTGCTCCACAAGCAATAAATATTCACTTTCCTGAGATTGAATGGTCACAATGATTGGCAACAAAGAGAGTAATGCACATACTGGCGCTGGAACACCAGAAAAGAAAAACTTTTTCCAGTTGTCTAATTGCTCCGATTGTAGTGATACATTAAACCTTGCAAGTCTTATTGATATACAGATTACGTATATCATTACTAAGATCCAGCCTATAACTTGAATTTCATTTAACTTCCAAAAATATAAAAGAAATGCAGGTGCTGCACCAAAATTTAAAAAATCTGCAAAAGAATCAAGCTGCGCTCCAAAATCACTAGTTGATTTTAAAATTCTGGCTATTCTACCATCCATTCCATCTATTATTGCTGCAATAATGATAAAAATTACTGATTGTTCCCACTGTTCATTAAATGTAAATTTGAGTGAGGTAAGCCCTGAGCATAAGCCCAATAAAGTTACAAAATTCGGAAATAATTTAGCGACAGGTAGAAATCTACTGTTGCTGCTGTCGCTGTTCATATAATATCAAAAGTTAGCTTCTCTTCAGCACCTTCCTTATTTAAGCTTGCTATAATTGTTTCACCACCGACAACTGTTTGCCCTTCTGAAACTCTAACTTCTATACCGCTTGGAATATAAACATTAACTCTACTACCAAACCTTATAATACCAAATCTCTCACCAGTTTTAACATTCTGAGGCACTTTCAAATTACAAACAATACGCCTCGCAATTAATCCAGCTATTTGCTCTACAATAATTTCTTTTCCTTCTTGATATTCAATAACAATAACTTGCTTTTCATTTTCATTACTAGACCTATTGCTCATTGCAGATACAAACTTGCCCTTTTTATAATTCATTTCCTTTATTGTGCCAGATATTGGTATACGGTTTACATGCACGTTCAGAACGCTTAAAAATATGCTTACAAGTGTGAATTTCTTCTCTTCTTTATTTTCACCTGATAATGGATAGCTAACTTCTTCAATTTTAGAAATCACACCATCACCTGGGCTAACTACAAGATCTTTATTACTTGGCACGGCCCTTGCAGGATCACGAAAGAAATAAGTGCAGAGTAATGTTGGAAACAAGCACGTAACACCAAATCCCCAAGATATAGAGAATCCTATGCACGTTACTACAAAGGAAATAATTATAAACAAATAACCTTCCTTGTTTATATTAGGTAAATTAAAACACATAACATTATTGATAATAATCTATTCTTATCAACTTATCATTTATAGCTTCTCATGAAAAGCTTTTTTTAAAAATACGTAGCAGCAAATCAGAACACAGATTCTTCTAAAATCTGCTGACTGTCCTCATCAATTACAATAGAATTATCAGCGTTTCTTAACAAGTCTCTGATTTTCACCTCTATCTCATTTGCAACGTCTTTGTTTGTTTTTAAGTAAATCTTTACATTTTCTCTTCCTTGTCCAAGACGTGTATTATTATAAGAATAATAAGCACCTGCCTTTTCAAGCACACCAAGCTTCGCTCCCATATCTATTATTTCTCCAAGTTTTGATATACCTTCATTATATATTATATCAAATTTTGCTTCTCGAAATGGGGGTGCAACTTTGTTTTTCACAACCTTAACTCTTGTTTCGTTTCCTGTAATATTTTCTTTATCTTTTATAGCGCCAATTTTTCTTATATCAAGCCTTATAGAAGCATAAAACTTTAATGCGTTTCCACCTGTTGTTGTTTCTGGATTTCCATAAACCACCCCTATTTTCATACGAATTTGATTTATAAAGATCAATGTACAATTTGTTTTAGAAACAATCGAAGTTAATTTTCTTAAACCATGACTAAGTAGTCTTGCTTGCAGACCCATGTGTTGGTCACCCATATCACCTTCAATTTCAGCTCTTGGTGTTAAAGCTGCAACAGAGTCAACAATTATAACGTCAACTGCGCTTGAGCAAACCAGTCGTTCAACTATCTGCAATGCTTCCTCTCCACTGTTTGGTTGCGAAATCATTAGATGTGAATCTTTAACGTTAACTCCAAGTTTACTGGCATATAGTAAATCCAGTGCATGCTCTGCATCAATAAATGCACATACTCCGCCACTTTTTTGTGCCTCAGCCATCGCATGTAAGGCAAGAGTAGTCTTACCAGAACTTTCAGGACCAAATATTTCGATTATACGCCCTTTAGGTAGACCACCACCAAGCGCTATATCAAGAGCAATAGATCCAGTAGAGATTCTTGGTACCTCTTGTATAGGGTTTTGATCTGCCCACATTATTGATCCTGTACCAAATAGTTTATTTATATGACTGATTGTATTATCTAGCGCTTTTTGCTTATCATTATTTTTTTCTTCTGAGTTGCTTGCCATGAATCACTTATGAATTTGTATAATGATTTATATTAACTAGAAGTAAACAATCTGCCAAGGCTTTTATAGTATCTATCTATTATTCTTAATAAAATTTATTAAATTTTTTATCAGTATGCACTATTAATTAGATAATACTTAACATAGTTTTCAGAAACATGATATTCAACATATAAGATCCAATATCTATTATCTTAAGTCACGAATCTAAATGAACAGTGTTCTATTAGATTGTACTAAATGAAAAAGCTTGAGTTTTACTGCATAGTATTAAAAACTATACTTTACTCCTATTTCTAATCCATGTGAAATTTTGCCCTCTGATCTGGATTTAAGAAGTTCTTTACTAAACCTTTGCCCTCCAATCAGGCGATAGCCGCCAGAAATAGTTATTTCTGAGGTTATTGGATATTCCACACCAATTTTTATCTGGTGCGCTAAAAAGAAACAAAAAGAACCTTCTGGGTTACATTCATCTATTTTATTTATACCAACACCCATACCAACCCCAAAATATGGAGTAAGATCTATATTCTCGATCTTATAGGTACAACGTAACCCTGCAAGTAAATTAACAATATAACTGTCCTCTTTAGGACTACCAAACATAACTTCAAGCTCAGCTTTAGCGTTTTCTGTATAGTTATAACCGCCAACAAGGCTACCTCTAAAGCTATCTCTTAAAGTTTCATCATTACAACATAGTGCACCTGTGGTACTAATATTAGCACCTATATAGAAAATTTTTTCCGAATTAGTGAAATCATTTTCTAAATCAGCCGCAAGACATTGCTGTATTAAAGAATTAGAAAGTAATATAGCAAAAGTGAACAATTTTTTTATCTTCACACCATTTTCCACATAACATATATACCGCAATCAGTATATATGATATTAAAAACAATGCAATCAAGAAGCTAAATTATATAAAAACTCGCTATAGTGCTTAATTTTTAATGCTCGCATTAAAAATTATAACGTATTCCTAGTTCTATTCCTGTGCCTGGATTTAATTTTATTAGACTATGCACTGAACCACCAACGTTAATGCCAACTGCACCAACTATCTGTGGGGTGAATTCATAATCAACACCAACCTTCAGTTTGTAGAAAAAATAACCAAGTACCTTGTCTATCATAGATGTACCATCAGCTACAGTTTCACCAGCATACACAACTGGAACTGTAACTTTAGCTGGCTCTTCCTTTGTCGCTGTTGTCCCACCATCACCTGTTACGCTTGTACTTGACACTCCACCTTTTGTGTAACCTGCTCCAAGTCCAGCACTAACATACAGAGTAACAGGATCGATTTTAAAGTCAGGATAATAACGGTAGTTTCCTAAGAAACCAATTGTAAAATGTTTTAATGATTCAACATCACCATTAATCTCAAGTTCTAACTTAGAGCTTTTTTCATAATGATAGCCAATAAGAACATTAGGACGATAACTCAAGCTGCCACCAGAGCGGAAAGAATATTGACCACCAAAGTTCAAACCTGCATAGTATTTATTTTCTAAATCAATTGCACCTGCTAAAGATGAAGTGAGCAATGCAGCTAAAGTAAACAATCTTTTTACTTTCATATAATTCTCCATATAAAAAATATATATAATGTATAAATATACATATTTTATATTAAAAATAATATAATGATGGAGTTAAATTATATGAAAATTTACTATCGAGCTTAAAACCTGTTATATTAAGATTAAAAATTATAACTTACTTTTACTTCTAAACCATATGAAGTGATTTCATTTTTTGGATCAATTAGCATGTCTTTATCAAGCAAGTTCCCTACAATAAAACGATAGACTACAGAAGCAAATTAACAGTTTTAGCTCTCCTAAAAATTTTGAAAGAGGTATAACACCTTACGTTTTTTCTTGCTTAGTTAAGCGTTCTTACATCTGCTGGTTTGTGAAAGAAATTCATCATAAAAAGAAATTTATGGAATATAATACTTTTAACATAAATTTATGATAAAATCTTATTAATTTAATATTTAAAGTATATAACTTGAATGATGATGATTCTTCATTAACTGTATGGCAGTCGATAGAAATTCTGACAAGAGCCATACTAAGTATGCAAAAAGAATTGGGTGCGAATCAGAAAATAACTTTAAAAAAAGGAGCTGAGCTACTACCTAATAGCATTTATGAAGCAAAACTTAAGCTAAATAATGAAATCAGTATAGCTACATTACCAATAATTGGTTACCGTATGTTGAATGACGAGTTGGTTATACGCAATCATATCACAGAGGAAGAAGTAAAAATCCCTAGAGATTTTCACTACCTTAAAGTTGTGAAATTTGGTTATGATAATTATAAATTAATGTTTTGTAACTCCTTAGGTAGTGAATTTTTTGAATATAAAAAATATGACCCTCTATATTCTAGCATTTCAGATGAATATAAATTTGTAAATTTAAATAGTATAAAGAAAATTTTCAACCCAAACATCCGTGAATATGTCAGTCATGCACCTTCATTTTTAATTGCAGAGGGAGATATTGAACCTGGATCTCAAAATTACGCAGCTGATTTATTTGAATTGGCCAATGGCAGTAAGGGTAGGAAGGTGGGAACACTTGTTGATGAGTTTGGTTATTTTGATCATGAGGATCGCTTAAACTATTGTAATTATCATAGTAGTGCAGAAAGTAATATTTATGGGCAAGAAGAATTCAAAGTGAAAAAAATAAATATGGATATGAGCGAAAGCGACAAATTTTACCTTGTTGCAAAGCCTGATAGTGTTCTAGATCTTCACCCTATAAGTAATTTAGACATATTTTAAAGTTTTTAGGGTGTCTAATCATATTATTGTTATAATGATGCAGTCGAGCTTTGTAGTGTCGTATTATGGAAGATAAATTGTTTGAATCAGTAAAAAACAAAAGCTATTTCAACAAATCAGTTGAATGGTATTGCAATAGGTATTTATTTTGTGTGGCAGAAAGGTCTTGGATTGCACTAATAGGGTCATTTCTTCTGATATGCTTATGTTTATTGCTGCTTAATATATACCTGTTATTTCCTATTAAAAAAGATTTAAATTTTGTTAAGTATATGGATCACACAGAAGATGAATTTTCTGTAATGCATAAGCTTAGTACTACTCACAAGGAGGATGAGTATGATTCAATAGCAAGTTACTTAGTGGGCAAATATGTTGAAATATACGAGTCGAATAAAATTGTTGAATCAGAGTACCAAATAAATTTCATAAAAAACAATTCCATACATAAAATCTATCAAAGTTTTCAAGATAGAATAAATAACGAAGCTAATTCATCTCAAAAGAAAATTGCCAATATAAATGTAGTAAAATTATTTATTGACCGATCAACCAAGGACTTGATGACATTTGCTGGAAATGCTACTGTAGTTTTCAAAATTGAGCAAAATAAGAAGATGAAAGATCAGGTTGTTGAAATCAGCTTTACTTTACCGAATATACAGGCAACTCTGAGTGGCATAATACCATTTAAATTTATCGTTAACGACTATAAATTAAGGTAGTTTTATAAAGCCAGCGTGATTTATAGTTATTCTTAATGAATTAATTACTGAGAAATTGTCCTTTATTTGATTCATCACTTCGCAGCAGAATGTCTAATTTTGTACCCATTCAGAAGAATGATAAAAACTCATCTCTGAATGGATACAATGTCCTACACTAACCTAAAGAACGATCAAAGAAAATAAGCAGAGCAACTATAATCACAATAATAAAAGTCATTTCTGTAACCCAGTTTTATTATTATGAACCAACACATCATCAAGACGAGAACTAGGACCATATTTCTCCTCCGCCTCCCGTAGAGTTCTTTCAGCTCTATCCAAATTATTCAGCCCCATTGATTGTTCAATTGGGGACAAAAGGTTCTCATGTAATGGAAGTTTTTGTGAACCGGTTGCAAGAATACCCAATAACAGTGTGTTATTTACTAGAGTAGTGTTTATTTCCGGCGTGGCTGCAATAGTATGATTGTTATGCTCTCCAGAAGTAAGTAGAGCTGGAGACTCTGTGGATGATATTAAGCCTTTAACCCAATTAACACCACTGTTCATCCATGAATTATTCGATACTTCACGACGACTACGTCTTCCGCACCTATAAGATGAAAGAAATTCAACGACTTTTGGATTGCCTCCTGCAATGTCTAAAGGTGTTTTATCGTTCCCATCTTTAGCCATTACATCAGCACCTTTCTCTACAAGGTATTTAACTTTATCTAAGTTACCGTATAAACGACAATTTATAGAACCATTTACAGAACAGCTCATACCACCATGCATAACAGCATAATGCAAAGGTGTACGACCTGTTTTACTTTTAGCATTAATATCAGCTCCATTTTCTACAAGGTATTTAACTACACGAATGTGTCCGTGAATAACAGCCTCATGCAAAGGTGTATAATCTCCTCCATTTCTAACGGTAGTATCAAAACCCTCATATAAATAAGGCGCATAACCTCTTTCACTCCTAACATTAATATCAGTACCTTCCTGTATAAGACATCTCACCCTCTCTAACTTTCCATGCTTAGCAGCTGAATGTAAAGACGTATTATCATGCTCATCACATGTGACTCGTGGCTCCTCTGTAACTTGTTGTCCTTCTGTAACTCGCTGTATTTCGGTAATTTGTGGCACTTCTGTAACCTGCTGTCCTTTCTCCGCGAGGTGTTCAACTATATCTAAATGACAGTCTTGATCAGCTATTTGCAGAGGAGTCTTGCCTTCACTATCAGTAATTTTTGAATCAGCACCATTTTCTATAAGATACTTGACTATACTTAAGTTACCATTCTTAGCGGCCAAATGAAGAGGAGTTTTACCTTTACTATCAGTCATTTTTAAATCAGCACCATTTTTCATAAGATACTTGACTATACTTAAGTTACCATTCTTAGCAGCCAAATGAAGAGGAGTTTTGTCTTCACCATCTTTAAGATTAACATTAGCTCCTGCATTTATAAGATATTTTACTACCTCTAAATCATTTTTATTAACAGCAACGTGCAATGGCGTTCCAACCCAGCGATTAATATTAATCTGAGCTCCTTTTTCTATAAGATATTTTACCAAATCTAAATTACCACTTCCAGCAGCTACATGAAGAGAAGTTATGCCATTGCCTTGTCTAATATCGACATGCATTCCCTTACTTTCTACAATACACCTAACTAAATCTAAACTGCCTTTTTCTACAGCTTTATGTAAAATAAAATATCCAGCCGAATCTTGAACAAGAAGATTAGCCCCTTTATCTACAAGAAATATTGCAATATCAAATTTCTCTTCTTCTATAGCTGTTTGTAGTAATGTCTTTCTATTCACCCAAGCATTAACACCAACATTTTTTTCTTCCACAAGGTATTTTACTAAATCTAGATCCCCTTTTTTAATAGCTAGGAGTAAAGTTTGAGAACCACCTTGCCTGGAATCAGCACCCTTTTCTATGAGGTACTTTGCCATATCTAAATTACCATTCATGGCAGCATTGTATAGAGGAGTAGTTCTACTATAACCTCCTTCAACGTTAACATAAGCTCCTTTTCCTACAAGGTACTTTACTACATCAAGCTCACCTTTCAAAACAGCTCTATGCAAAGGACTATAGCGATTACTGTCATTCACATTCACATCAGCCCCTTTTTCTACAAGGTATTCAACTATATCCAAGTAACCTCCCTTAGCAGCTAAGTGCAAAAGCGTATCACCTCTACTATTTTTAGCATTAATATCAGCGCCGTTCTCTGCAAAATACTTTATCATATTCAAATCACCTTGCTCAGCACCTGAGTGCACAGATGCGTTGCTATACCTTTCTGCTATGGGCATTTCTGTAGTTGGTGGAATTTCTATTGTAACATTTTGCACTTTTGCAATGGGCGGAACTTCCGCTGTAGCATTTTGTCCTTTTGCAATTGGCGGCACTTCTGCTGTAGCATTTTGTCCTTTTGCGATTGTCGGGACTTCTGCTGTAGCATTTTGTCCTTTTGCAATTGTCGGGACTTCTGCTGTAACATTTTGCACTCTAGTGACTGGTGGAATTTGTGTTGTAGCATTTTGCCTTTCTGTAACTTGAGGCATTGCTGTTGTAATATTTTGTCCTTTTGCAACTGGCAGAACTTCTATTGTAGCATTTTGCCCTTTTGCAACTGGCGGCACTTCTATTGTAACATTTTGCACTTTCGCAATTGGCGGAACTTCTATCGTAGCATTTTGTCCTTTTGCAACGAGTGGCATTTCTGTTGTAACATTTTGCACTCTAGTAAGTGGTGGAATTTGTGTTGTAGCATTTTGCCTTTCTGTAACATGAGGCATTGCTGTTGTAACATTTTGCACTCTAGTAAGTGGTGGAATTTGTGTTGTAGCATTTTGCCTTTCTGTAACGTGAGGCATTGCTGTTGTAGCATTTTGTCCTTTCGAGACTTGTGGAATTTCTGTTGTAATATTTTGTCTTTCTGTAAGTTGCTTTTCGCTTGGTTTTTTAAGCTGATATATAATATCGCCTGTATCAGTTATGACCATTTCGTGTCCTTTCGGAACTTGTTCTTCATTCCATTCCCAAAACCCAGGTTGTCTTGTCAAATCTACAATATCACCTACACCACGAAAAGGATCTAAAGCATCCAAAGTCTCTAAAATCCTATCTAAAATCTTCCATACTAAATCCTTGCTCTCATTTTGGTGTGCCAACTCATGCAACCGAGAAGCTCCTTCTTCGACTAGCAGCTCTTCTAGCACCTCTTTATTCTCCTCCGTATTTAGTCGCTGTATCAATCTGCGTAACCAATGATATCCCTCCTTAAACCCCTTCCCTAAACCTCTCCTTGAACGACGCAGTTCCACTGCATTATCTTCACTTGTACTGATAATATCATTTATTAATCTTCTCGCTTCTACTCGATCAATTTCATTGCCAAGATTTCTTTGCTTTAAAATCTTTAACAGCTGAATAACATTATCTCTTGTAGCTCCATTATTAGTTAATTGTTGCTCATTCACACCCATTTGACCCTCCTCAAATGTAATTAATAAATTACCGTCACCATGAAGCTAAATGGCTATAAAAAATCACTCACACACCAAAACTTGGCCCTACTTGTAACACATGTATTTTTAGTGTCAACGATCTTTTTAAATGAATTTGGCATGAATGAGAAATTCAACTGAAGAGGGATTAAGAGCAAATAATTAGCTTGAAGGCTTATAGTTTATTGCCACAGTTCCTGCAATTTTGTCGTGAAAAAACTGCTTACGTCGGTCAAGCATTGCAGAGATAAAGATTAGTATTATGACCATAATACTTAAGATTGATAGAGACTGAAACCACCATTCAGAAGCATACTTAACAGGAAATCTGCTCGTAATGAATATGGATGAGCGAATCGCTTCAAACGAAACATACCTAATTATCGCTTGTACTAGAGTAACATTTTTAAGTGTATTTGCGTCTTTTATACGGATAAGGCACAGAAATTGCCCTGGGGTGTAATTCAATCTCCTTATCATGAATACTTCAAATACCACAGATATCAAAAAAAATAAACAAACGTAAATGCATATGATTAATAATTCAGATTTAACATGGTCAAAAGTCATTTTTATAAAACAAAAAAAGATCAAAAGAATTCCCCTGATAATAAAATGGTCAATAACATATGCTATAGCGCGCCTAGTTATTCCTACATAATTTACTTTAATATCCATTGCATGCTCCAAATCATTATGTAATATACTAGCAGGCAATTAAATAATAGTAAATTGTGGGCTTAGATTTTTTTAAACGAATTTAGTATGAATTAGAAATTCAATCGAAGGAGGAATTAAGTGCATAAGAATTGAGACATATTCAGCTTTCCCTCAAAACGCCTCCGGTATTTTCACAAACTGAATTAACTATACTACTTGATTCTTTTTGAATCTCTTCTTCATTTAAAGTATGAGATATGGAGCAGAAAGTAACTGATAATGCTATAGAAATTTTATCAGGTTCTATATTATTTCCACGATATACATCAAACACTAACACCTCTCTGATAAGCTCTGAGCTTTTTTGTACAATATCAATTATTCTGCCTATTTCTACATCCTCACTTACAATAAATGCAAAGTCGCGTTTTACACTTTGGTACTTATAATCAATAAATTTCTTTTTACTAGTAGGTAGGTTTTTAATATTTTCTAATATGACATCAAATCCTACAACTTTTTGTTTGATACCAAAAAAATCCAATATATTTGGGTGCAGTTCTCCGAAATAACCTACTATCTTATTCTTAAAAGAGAAGGTTCCAGACTTCCCTGGGTGATAATACTCTTTCTCTGCTCTTTTTATCGACAAATTATCACAATCGATGTTAAAAAATTCCAAAGCTTCCATAAAGTCAGCTTTTGCATCAAAAACGTCTACTTTCCTGTCAATGTTATAATGATTTCGTGGTAGATTATTTCCTGATCTTATTCCGCTTAAAACATATTTAGGCTGATTTAAAATATCTTCACTATCGTAAACAGGTCCAATTTCAAAGAGTGCAAGATCAGGTGTACCATGAGCGATATTATCAGCAGCAACTTGCAATAAATTTGGCATAATACTTGGCCTCATTATATTGAAATTGTTGTTAAACGGGTTTTGAATGGTGAATAATTTATCTGAGTACCCAAACTTTTCAGCTACTGATTCGCTCATAAACGACCAGGTTAACACTTCATGAAACCCTCTGCTTGTCATCAAAGTGCACAAATCATCATGCGCATTGGTTTCTACCTTAACGTTATCTATTAGTGGTTCTTCTTTTATTTTATCATAGCCATATATCCTTGCTACTTCTTCAATTAAATCAACAGGTATGGTAACATCTGGCCTCCAACTTGGAACTTGTACGTTCCAGTTACTTTCACTCTTTCTATCAACGCTAAATCCCAATTTAGTTAGAATGTTGAATACCTCATCAGGTGATGCGGATATACTCCCGAATTTGTGCGTATCGAGGTAGTTGAAATTAATAGACCTGCTGGTGTCATTCCAGTGTGTGACACTGGGATCTAGAGCTGACACTATACTTGAAGCTTCACCACCACATAAGCCCAAAATCATTTGAGTTGCAAGATTTAGCCCGTCTAAAGTGAAGCCAGGATCAACTGAACGTGCAAACCTGTAACTGGATTCTGTGGAAATGCCGAGCTGCCTTGAAGACTTAGCAATAGAGATAGGATTAAACCAAGCAGACTCTAAGAAAATGTTAGTAGTTTCAAGAGTACATTCACTGTACTGTCCGCCTATAATACCAGCAATTCCATGGACGTTTTTATCATCTGCGATAATGCTTATATCAGTATTCAGTAAATATTCCTTACCATTTAAAGCGGTGAACTTTTCTCCGCTTTTTGCTTTGCGCACTATAAGTTTTCCCTCTATTTTATCTCCATCGTATGCATGCATAGGGCGACCAAAAGATATCATAATGTAATTAGTGATATCAACTACTGCAGAAATAGAGCGCATTCCTATTGATTCCAATTTTTCTTTTAACCATTTTGGACTCTCTTGATTTTTTACACCTGCAATGTATATGCCACTAATAAAGCTCTCACTATCAGTAACTTCAACGTTTATTGGTGAATCAAATATATGGATTCCAGCGTCACGCGCTGGAATGACATCAAGCTGGATTAATGTCCCAATTCCAGTTGCAGCAAGATCGCGAGCGATTCCATAAACACTCAAACAATCTCCACGATTTGGAGTAACGTTTACATCAATCACAGGATCACAATTGAAGAATTTATCTCCCACTTTGTAATCACCGGAAAGCTCCATTATACCTTCGCTCTCTCCTTTAGTTAACCCAAGTTCGGATGCAGAGCAAAGCATTCCTTCGCTTAATATGCCACGTATTTTTGTTGGCTTAATTGTGAAATCACTTTCCGGTAATGTGCTACCGAGGGATGCAAGCACTGTTTTCATACCACTTCTAACGTTGTTTGCTCCACAGACTATTTGCAGAGTTTTACTTCCGTCATTTACTTTACATAATTTTAATTTATCAGCGTTTGGATGTGCTGTAACCTCTAATACTTCCGCAACAACAAATCCACTTAACTTTGTGTTATCAATAATATCTTCTACTTCTAAACCTATATGAGTTAATTTATCTGTAATTTCTTCTAAGCTTGCATTGGTTTCTAGATGCTCTAACAACCAAGATAGTGTAAATTTCATGAATTTTGAAATGATACCAAAGAAATTATTTTAGTGTAAAATCTTGCAATTTTAAAGCTTATTATAAAAGCAGCTCCTACATTATAAGCAATAATATAGAAGCTTTTTTGTTTTTATGCTTTTTTGAGAGAAAGAATGTGTTCTATATCGCCTTCTAAGTTTACTTCCACACCATATTTGACACTAAGTTTGTGATCATCAAGATGCAAAGCTTCAACCTGTCCATTAATAACTAAACTTCCTATCATATGATAATTTTTATCTAGTATTTCACCTGTTGCTTTATACTCACAAGTATTTGGATTAAAAGAGTCCCCTGTAACCATGAGATGCCCATTACCAAAGTTAAATATTGCATGATCAAAGCTTGAAGACTGATCAACGTTAATAAAGTCTATTTCATTCATAATGTACCTCACATTAAATTAACAACTAATTAAATTATAGTTAAAATAACATGCAAAGTCAAATAATTAGGAAACTTTAGAAAGATGAGATAATACCATAGTGTATACCTTTTTTGATTCAAATAGGTTGCTTTCTTTACTTTTTTCATACTGATAAAACTGATCCTTGTGGTCTACATGACCTTTAAACATTTCAAGGGATTTCGTGTCCTTATTGAAAACCGTGCATTCAACATTGCAGCAAGAGTTTAAATAATCTAATCCTATACAAGTTTCTTTAAATTCAATTATATAATCATTTAATGGAAAATTATTTTTGTATTCTACTTGTGAATGATTATGATTAACAATACTTGCTTCATTAAAGTCTAAGCCTTGCGAGTCATATCTATCGTTATCAGCAAAATGCACTTCACCCATGAGTCCCCCTATGAAAAATAAAATATATCTTACCATAATAGTTATTTTACATAAAGTCAATAGAATTTTTAACAACAGTGAAGATTGTATATAGCCAAAAGCCGTGTCATCCCAGTGCGTGACACACAACTGTACGAACGTCTAATTTAGCGATAAGATAGGAAAAAAATTAGGGTGTGAAGTGTGTTTTATTACAAAGAAATAATATCAAAATTGCCGAAAGCAGTGTTAGATGAAATAGGCAAAGCGGTTGGCGTTGATTACAAAGTGGGCAAACTTACGGGAGAAAATATATTTAATTTACTGCTGTACAGCATATTGGAGAAAAACGAGCTGAGCTTGCGGACTATCGAGGAAAATTATCGTCGGATGTTTTGCCTGAATACGCGCCATTCATCGGTGGCAAGCCGCTTAAAAACGATACCAATTAAGTACTTCGAAAGAATTTTTTCGTTCGTTTTACAAAGTTTTTGTAACCAAAAAGACCAAGAAAAGCTATTAATTATAGATTCCACAACCCTGCAGTTATCGAGCAAATTACTGCAATCTGCATACCATGGCGTGGTGGTGCAAAGAATATGGTAAAGTGCACCGTTGCCACTGACGGCAGGTTTGCAAAGTTGCTGAACTTGTATACTCAAGCCAAGGGCTCCTCTGACAGCACATCGTTCCGGGAAATGATTTTAAATCACGGTCAAGAGTCGATTTGCATATTTGATCGAGGACTGCAAAAACGTGCAACTTTCGAGGAGTTTATAGATAAAGGCATACATTTTATCACACGTGGCAACGATAATATTCGTTATCAAATTGTGCGTATCCACGGAAAAGTTGCAGGCATGCAGACTGGAACGCTTGAGCTAATGGAAGATGTAGTAGTCAGGCTGGGGCAAAAAGGTTCAAGATTTTTGTCGTTTGAAATCAGGCTAATTAAAGCGCAAAATCGACAGAATGGCGAAGTTCTCACATTTTTGACTAATATTTATGAAATGTCTGCTGAAGAAGTCTGCGCTCTTTACAAAAGGCGCTGGTCAATAGAAGTTTTCTTCAAATTTATCAAGCAGGAGCTCAACACGAAGCATTTTCTTGGACATAGCAAAAACACAATTTTGGTCACACTATACATGATTCTTATTGCTTCGGTTTTATTAACAGAATACAGAAAACGCAGCGAAATCAAGAGTTATAAGTTTGCAAGGAGAGCTTTTATGAATGAACTCAGGCTTGAAATCCTAAAACCTGTCATTGAATATTGTGGTGGAAACCCAGAAAAAGTCTACGATTATTACCTTTTTCACTTTCCATAACAAACGTTCGTACACTTGTGTGCGTGACACTGGGATCCAGGAATTTTCTTAGAACTGGATCCTATGATCAAGTCATAGGATGACAGAAAAAATGGTAAACCTTATTTATATTAGCTATATCTAATATTTATATCTTAAAAGGATCATACACTTCACTTTCTTTTGGTTTGTTTTTTTGCAATTTAGTGTTTAGCAATCTTAAAATGCTCTGTAAATCATCGTCGATTGATAAACACAGCACCTCTTTACCAAGATGCTTAGTTAGGTGATTCCTTTTTTCAAACACTTCCTGCTCTGCAAGTAAGTCACATTTATTTAATACTACAATTTCTTCTTTTTGAGCAAGTTCGCTATTAAAAAGCTCCAATTCATTATGCGTACAATTATAAGCCGAAATAACGTCATCATGAGTTGCATCAATTAAATGAAGTAAAATTTTACACCTTTCTATATGCTTCAAGAATTTATGCCCAAGCCCAACTCCAAGGTGGGCATCAGTGATTATTCCAGGAATATCTGCTATCACGACTTCGCTATCGTCAACTGTTGCCACACCTAAGTGAGGTCTTAATGTAGTAAATGGATAATCACCTACTTTTGTATCTGCGTTTGAACAACGGGTCAAAAATTTTGATTTACCTGCATTTGGCATACCAACAATTCCAACATCAGATAAAACTTTTAGCTTTAATAAAACGGATTTCTCTTCACCAGGCTTACCATGAGTAAAATGCCTCGGAGCTTTGTTAATGGAAGATTTAAAATTAGTATTTCCAAGTCCACCTTTTCCCCCTTCTGCTATTAAAAATTCCATGTCAGGTTTGTCAAGATCTACTATGACATCTTCACTCTCTTCATCGATTATTTGTGTGCCAACTGGAACTTTAAGTATAACATCTTTGCCTGCCATGCCAGATCTATCCCTACCTGCACCATTTTTTCCACTATCTGCCTTAATATGTCTTCTATAACGAAAATTAAGCAAAGTGTTGAGGTTGGCATCGCTGATAAAAATTATGTCTCCACCACTTCCACCGTTACCACCATTTGGGCCACCAAATTCAACAAATTTTTCTCGACGAAAACTTGCGCAGCCATCGCCACCATCACCGGCTTTTAAATACAACCTTACTTCGTCTATGAACCCCATGCTAACCCATGATAATATCGAGAATTTTTTCCCAGCATACCTTCTATTCTCATTAATTCATTATATTTCGCTAGCCTGTCAGAACGTGATAGGGAGCCAGTTTTTATTTGCCCACAATTTGATGCAACTGCTATGTGAGATATTGTAGTGTCTTCTGTTTCGCCTGAGCGATGGGAAACAACAGCTTTGTATCCATTTGATTTTGCCATCTCAATTGCACTGAAAGTTTCTGTTAGCGTTCCTATCTGGTTTGGCTTTATAAGCACAGCATTTGCTATTTTTTGTTCTATGCCTTTACTTATCAGCTCACAATTTGTAACAAATAAATCATCTCCAACTAATTGGATTTTATTCCCAAGCTTTTCAGTAATTAATTTCCAACCGTCATAATCATCTTCACCCATCGCATCTTCTATGGAAATTATTGGATATTTCTCCACTAAATTACTATAAAATTCCACTAATTTTTCTGCAGTTAATTCTCTATTTTCAAATTTGTAAATTTTATCTTCATAAAAAGTAGATGAAGCAACATCAAGTGCCAGTGCAAAGTGATTTTTTGTGGAATAACCTGCAGATTCTATAGCTTGCATTATCAAATCAAGCGCCTCTTCAGTTTTTTCAAGATTTGGTGCAAAACCTCCTTCATCCCCTACATTTGTACTATAGCCTTTCTTTTTGAGGATATTACGCAAATTATGAAACACCTCTGCAGACATTCTAATTGCATCACTAAAAGTTCCAGCTCCAACAGGAAGAATCATAAATTCCTGACAGTCAAGTTTATTGTCTGCATGCACTCCACCATTAATTATGTTAATGAGCGGTACAGGCAAAATACTCGCCTGAGTTCCACCTAAATATCTGTAGAGTGGCATGTTAAAGCTATTGGCAGCAGCTTTTGCAGCAGCAAGTGACACTCCCAAAGTCGCATTTGCTCCAAGTTTAGATTTATTTTTTGTTCCGTCCAGTTCAATTAACGCTTCATCAATTGCACTTTGGTCTGCTGCATCCATTCCAATGATTTCATCTGCTATTACGGTATTTACTGCTTGAACAGCCTTGAGCACTCCCTTCCCACAATATCTTTTCTCATCTTTGTCTCTCAGTTCCAAAGCTTCGAGTTTACCAGTTGAAGCTCCAGATGGAACAGATGCTCTGCCTATTGATCCGTCACACAGTCCAACTTCTACCTCAACAGTTGGGTAGCCCCTGCTGTCTAAAATTTCTCTTGCAAATACGTTGCTAATTATTTTTTTCATTATAGTTACATAATATCGAAAAAATTGGCACTACTCACAAAAAAGACTGAGAGTCAGCAACCACAATGAATATAACAAATTTCTAGAAAAAAGAGGAAGTATTTTTCATTAGACTTTTTTCTAAACTCTGTCATCCGAATAGCACGATACACAACTGCACGAACATCCCGTAAAGCGATAATACAGGCATTAAATATCAACTAAGGGTGTCATCCCAGTGCTCAGACACTGGGATCCAGTAAATTTATTTATTATATATGAAAAACTATTATGCTTATATAACTGCAAGTGAGCGTAATGGATGCTGATATAGCATCAAATTTAATTAAGCGAATTTGGAAAATTGATTTAATTGAAGAAGAAAACCAAGATTGGAAAGATTTATATGATAAAATTATTAAATAAGAAAACTGGATTCCAGTGTCATAGCACTGGAATGACATCACGGTTATACGCATTAAACTAGAAGTTCGTACAGTTGTGTAGCACGATACTGGGATCCAAGAAAAAAGTATAGATTCCGGTGTCACGCTACTTGCATGAAACCTTGCCTTACTGGACGTTCGTATATAGACCTATAAAAAACGCTTGCAGGTTTTTTATTATTGTACATAATGTTTTCCATCAGGCATAACTATCTCCTATTTCATACTAGTATGGGGTAGGAGTTTTTTCCAGAATGACCATTGTACGCTTATCACTTACTTTGGAAAGCACTACAATGATTTCATATATTGAGGTTCACTTAAATATAAAGGTTCTGCATCATTTAAGTTTTGCTTATTTTTGAGCCTATAACGTACCAATAACCCAGCATGACTTGCATTTAATTTAGGTTGAATCCCGGTGTCATCCGAGTAGCTGACACTGGGATCCAGGTATGTGATACAATCACTGTGACTCAGCTCATTTTCATCAATCATTTCTGGTCCTGATAATTGCAACAAACTGCAATCAAATAACTGCGTATAAGACCCTTGCGTATTTTTTATTATAGATCTGATGTTTTTCTTGTTATTTGCATGAAGTAAAGATATTGCATATGCTTGAATTTCCAGTGCACTCACTCCATATAATGGCTTATTTGTAGCAAGGCTGATACCTTTTGCAGATGACACACCAACTCTAATTCCAGTAAAACTTCCTGGCCCAACCACTACTGCTAAATGGTCTATTTTATCGTAGTTATAAGTATGCTTATTGAACAAAGTATCCAAAATTTGGAAAAATGACTCTGCGTGATTGTTGCTGGCAGAATTATGCCCTATAAAACAATTACCATCATATTCAATTATTGCTATAGAACTACCAGCACCTACAGTATCAATTGCTAAAATAGACATCACTTAAGCTTATTATAGAGCTTTGTAAACATCATAGTAAATGCACCGTTACCCATAACATTTGCCGAAGTGATTATTGGATCAAACACTATATATAATGCTGTAATTAATGAGAGCATTTCCGGAGAAAACATTAAATATTTTTCAAGAATAGGTAGCATTACCACAATTCCACCTGCTGGAACCGCAACGATAGCAAATTTAAATAGTAAAAAATAAATAAGAAACGTTACATAATCTGTCATGCCTAATGAGTAACCAGATGCGATTATCATTGATAATATTATAATAAAAAAGCAATCACCTACTAAGTGAAAACTAGCAGTGATTGGTATAACAGATGATGCAACATCATCTTGCTTTACATTTTTTTTGCTTCCCTCAAGTGTGAGTGGCATGGTAGCATTGCTAGACATTGTGCTCATTGCAGTAATGAATGCTGGCATCATATTGCCTATACTAGTTATCCAATTTTTGAGCCCAAATGAATTTGCTGCCCCATATAATAGGAAAACATAAAAATAAGCCACAGATGTTATAATAATAAAAATTATTGAGTAATTTTTAAATATTAAAGATAAGACCTCATCGTGCTGCATTTTTAAAGCAAGCCCAAGTACAAATATTGGAATAACCGGTGTCAAAAACACTTTCAAAACAAATAGGGTTAAATTCAACATTTTTTGTGAAAGCTCTTTACTTTTCTTAGGTAACAACAAAGAGGCAATAATGCTTGATATAAACCCGCAAGCAAGAGCATGAAAGTTAGAAAGTAGTGTAGGAAGTTCAAATGACCACAAAGGAGCTATAGCTTCTTTATGCTGCGATATACCCTGTATAGGGCCAGTATTCTTTATTATAAAATATCCAACAGAATAAGCTATGAGGCTTGAAGCTAGGTTTGATAAAAAAATTGTTATTACAAGTAATAATATAAACTTTACAGCTGATTGTTTTAGATTATTAACACTGCTGAAAATTAGAGTAAAAACAATAAAAGGCATTATAAACAACAAAACTTCTTTGATACTTAGGCTCGCTGAATATAAAAAAGTTTTTGCTTCTATAGGCACTAAATGACCGAAAAACGCAACTGAAATGATAACAGTAAGTAAAGTGAGTAGTTGTAGCATGTTATGATGAAATAATACTCTATAAATATAAATACAATAAGTGAAATATTAAGTAAAGAAAACTGTTTTGCTAAACATGAGTTTGATAAAAGTTGACAAGTGTTAAGATGTTAGGTAAAATTGCTATATATATTAATCATAATATTAAATAGGTAGGAAGATGAATTTTGATCAGTATCTCAATCTTACAAATCGCATTTTAGATTTAAGTAAATTAAATAATATAGACACAACTCAGTTAGTGAGATTTCTTCAAGGGAATATAGATGCTAGGCATCTTAAGTTAAAGGCAGGTGAAGCTCAAAAAGATCTGCTTCAACTTAAATATATCTTGGATGTTATAGCAGGAATACTAAACGGAGGAGGTTATGCAAGTGATTATATAAATTTTCGCAATATTTTATTAAAAGCAAATTCTGGAAGCAAAATTGTTGATAAGCAGGATATAGATAGTTTAAAAAAAATGGTTTTTTGGTTAGCTGCAAATGATACATACGGAGGGATAATTGTAAATATATTAAGACAATCTGATAAATATCCTTTTTTAATTAACTTGCAAGATGAGCAAGGACATACGTTATCTCATTTTTACAATCATATGCCTCGTATAAATGAAATTTTATTTGAGCATGGTTTTATTCCTAGAAAAAAACAAGAAGGTAATGAGTTACAGAATATTTTACAAGATAAGCAATCTGTTCATTTAGATCTAGCAGTTAAGAAAACAAATTTTATCACTAAAAATTTGATAAACTCTATAAAAGCCAATAAGAATGAATTAAAACAAGCAGCAGATTCTTATGAAAAACGTATACCTCTCCTGCTTAAACAATATCAGGATAATCCAGTAATGTTAAAATTACTAAGTATTAGTGAACAAGAAAAAAAGAGCGTAATGGAAGAAACGCTTAATGGTAAGTCTGTTCCAGGTGATAAGGAATTTATTACTGAAGTTGCTAAAAAAGCTACACAAGCATTAATAGAAAACTATCTCACAAAAGACCAAGATGGTAAATATTGTGGAGGATATACCGCAGATTCGCTACAATACGATTATAAAAGAGATGATGCAAAGGTTACAATACCAGAGTCTATAGGATATGTGAAATTACTTATTGATAGGCTCTCTATTCCATTAGAAGAAAGGAAAGAATTGCTGGTTACTCTTGCTGCACAAAATTCAGGCTTGGTAGAAGGAAAGTTGCATCTTATAAAATCTGAGCTCGAAAGTGATGATATTTTTGAAGAGCAAAAAGCTAGTGATATTTCTCCACGAAAAGTGAGTAGAACTAAATTTCACAATTTGATTCGCAGTATAGCTGATAGTAATAAAATAGATGGACTATTTAATCAGATTAGCGGCTTAAATATAGAAAGAATATGGAGAGAACAAAAAGAATTTGTTCTTATGAAACAAATATATGTAGCAAAAACAACATATGGTGGAAATGGTAGTGCTTGTGTTCAAGGTTCGTGGAGCCAAATTATCAATAGTGTAAGTGAAATTGATTCAGGGTTAATGGATCAATGTGCAAAGCATTTAGACAAAGAAATAGCACGGAAACAGGAGATGGCAAAACAAAAAGACTCTATTACAGAGGAAAATATTACAGTTTTTGTGGAAGATTTAGCTAGAAAATTAATTCAGTATGCTGAAGATAATCCAGAGTTAAAAGAAGCTTTACTTGACTTTTCAATGAACGTTGTAAATGTTGAGAAGCCTGAAGATATTACATATGAGCAACAAAAGATTCTCGCAAAGATTAATCAGGAATTTAGTCAAAACATAAAGAAATATTTACCTAATTACGGTAGGAATATACCAAAAATAGATGAGTACAAGATCATTATTGCTGCATTACCTGCAGTTCAAATAATGCAAAATTTTGGGCAAAAGTTTTTACGATCTCAAATGACAGAAGAGGAATTAAACCATACAGATGACTATGAAAGTGAAGGATTTCAACAAGAATTTTTAGTAGAAGAAGTATCCACAGAACCAGCGATTGAACAACCTCAAAAATTTAAAAGCAATAGAAAATATCATGTGGTTGGCGCTTTAGCTGGTATTGGTTTAGCATTAGGATTAGGGATGGCATATTATTTAGAAGCTACTTTAGTAGTATTTATTGGAGCTGCTGTGGTTGGTATTGTTGTTGGTGCTTTGCTTGGAGCTTTAGTGGATTATGGTGTGGGTAGATTACTTGATAGTCCTAAATGCGAAAGACAACAACAACCAAAGATGCAGCAACCTTGTATAAGTTAAACAAATAGCTCAAAATCTGTGCATCATATCATATAGGTGTGGTAATACAAGATTATGTACAAATTGAATGCAAATTTTTGAGTTCTTAAGGAATGTAAAAGTGATACATAGCAAAAATGAAAAGAGATTAAGAGCATTCATGGAAGCAGTATGGTAGAAGCGTTCAATATCTTACATAATTCAACAAAAAGGATCTATATACTCCTTCATGGAGCATGGCACGCAAGTTGGTGTTGGCATCGTGTTATTCCGATTCTTAAAGAGCAAGGACACAAAGTATTAGCTCCAGATCTTTCTGGTCACGGCAATAACACAGTATCTTTCGAGAATATAACGTTGAAAACATATGTAGATGAAGTAACCAAGTTAATAAAGCTTCAAGATCGACCTGTAATCCTGGTTGGTCACAGTATGTCAGGCATTGTTATTTCTCAATTAGCTGAAAATATACCTGAGCATATTGAAGCACTTATTTACCTTAGTGGTTTTATTCCAGATAACAATGGTTCACTTATTCATGAAGTAGAAAAAGCTAAAATACAGGGAATTGCTAAAGGAGTAATAGTTGATGAATCTAATAATAAGATTACGCTTCAGCTATCTTCTAAAACACAAAAATTATTTTTTAATACTTGTAGCAAAGAAGATGTACATTGGGCAATGAATAAACTCCAAGCTCAACCTTTGCGTCCCTTTGTTGACACAGTTACTCTGAGTCCTAAGAGATTTGGAAATGTACCTAAGTTTTATATCGAGTGTTTAAAAGATCAGGCGATAAGAATAGAAGATCAAAAAAGAATGCATTCTAAAGTTGAAGCAGAAGTTTTTAGCTTAAACACAGACCATTCACCATTTTTGTGCGCTCCACAACTACTCAGTACGTTGTTAATTAACATCAGAGCAAAATAAAGAGAAAGCACACCAAGAATTAAAGGTTAAACAACCCAAACAAGGTATTACAATTGAAAAATTCAAACCCTACTATGGTTGCCAAGTAATACAAGATTATGCACAGTATTTTATCTCCCAATGTTGGGAAATTTGACTTTTTTTCTGTTTTTTCTCATCAATCCAGAATTGCTTATTTACTGTATAGATAACTTAATATACTATACATATTAATATATTAATTAAAATAGTAATGACTAATATAACAAAAGAAAATATAGAAAAGGAGATATTTAAATTTCTCAACAAGGGTGGTGATCGTGAATTTCTTAGATATAGGATTAATAATATCGGTGGAAGTGGGTTTAATAAGGAATTTGTTGATTTTAAAAATACTACTCATACTACAAATAATACAAAAGACACCTGTACTGGTGTGACGGTTAATGTATACCATAACACTAACTCTATTTTAGATGATCCATTTTTTTGGTTATGGTTCAGTAGCAGCATTTCTTATAACAATCATAGTTACAGTGATAGCTCTAGCTCAGGATGTATGGGTGGTGATTGTTCCAGTAATGGAGATGGTGATGGAGCAGAATGCTTCTTAATATTCGTTGTAGTGATATTTTGTACTTGCGTAGTAGCTATTAATGCTTTTGCAACATATAAAATTTGTGAGGCGCTGAGTAAGACAAAAGATAATGGATGTAAAATCTTTTGGGCTGTTACTGCTTTTGCTGTACAAGCTGCTATAGCTGGTGGGCTTATATTTTTTATTATAAAGGCAAATGGAATTTTTGATGAAAAGACGGCTCCGTTATATCAAATGCTTGCTGGTGTTAATGTTGCTATATCTGCCATCGCTTGCCTTGCTTGCTTGTATTTTATCATTGTTGCATTATATGAACGTTATCAAAACAGTGAAATTGCTAAAGAATATGCTGAGTTAGCAATAAAGAATTTTATGTCTATTGATGAAAATTCTTTCAATAACATTCCACCTTCAGGCATAGAAGCTACACCGGAACCTAGTGCTCCACCTCCACCACCAGGATTTATTAATGATGTAACTTCCCAAAATACTTCCAGCTTTAACTGTTCTTATGATGCTTCCTCC